>NZ_JAYKTS010000007.1 GCF_037024155.1 Bacillus sp. 2205SS5-2 | reverse complement strand
CGGTTTCGTAAACGGGGTTTTATCCACCAAAAAAGAGGCGACCTCAGACCTGCATTAACAGGATGAACAGTTTAATGCATCATTAAACCGCTAGACCCCATTTTCATTCATTGCGGTGTCTGACAGGACATGGGGTTTCGTATTCATTTTGCTATTGATCCATCCTTTGGGGTAAATATCTACTTTTGCAGATATTTCAGTCAAAAAATCACGAAAAGATGACCCGAAACCAATCTAGGTTACAGTTTTAAGACTAGTACAAAATGCAACAGTCTTTGTCAAAACAGCTTTTAAAAAGAAATAACAACCTATAAATAGGTTGTTATTTTTCATCTGAATAGATTGCATCTAATTCTCTTTCTTTCATCGATAATTCGCCAGCATGTATCTCTTCTAACGCTTTCCCTACGTATTTCTCAGAAACATAAGAAGTTAATTTTTCTTTCCCATCTTCTTGAAGGCTACGGGCTCGCTTCGCCGCAACACTGACCAAAGAGTATTTTGAATCAATTTTATTCATTAACGCATCAATAGAAGGATATAACATTTTTATTCCGCCTCCAACATTTTAATATATCTACCTTGTACACGCTCTCTACGACAATGTTCTGCAATAACGATACATTTAATTCTGTCCACGGCTTTTGTTACTTCGTCATTTTCTACAACATAATCGTATAGATCCATCATTTCTAATTCTTTTCGTGCTTCATTCATTCGATTGCGAATCAATTCTTCGCTTTCTGTTCCCCTTGTCACAATTCGATTTTCTAATTCAGATAGACTAGGCGGAGCTAAAAATATAAACAGTCCTTCAGGAAATTTGTCCCGAACTTGTTTGGCTCCTTGAACTTCAATCTCAAGAAACACATCTTTTCCCGAATCGAGTGTTTCGCGAACATAGTCAACAGGAGTTCCGTAAAAATTGCCCACATACTCCGCATATTCTAACAGCTTCTCTTGTGAAATTAGCCGTTCAAATTCTTCTCTTGATTTGAAGAAATAATCTACCCCATCCACTTCTCCTTCACGAGGAGCGCGAGTGGTCATTGAGATTGAGTATTCAAATTTGGTATCCTGTTCAGAAAAAACCGCTTTTCTAACCGTCCCTTTTCCCACTCCAGATGGACCTGAAAGAACGATTAATAACCCTTTTTCTTTCATTATTTACCCTGCCCTTCTTCTGCCATGTCTACTTTATCTGTTAAACGATGTGCTACGGTTTCAGGCTGAACGGCAGACAAGATGACATGATCACTATCTGTAATAATGACAGCTCGTGTTCTTCTTCCATATGTAGCATCAATCAACGCCCCACGGTCTCGTGCATCCTGTATTAATCTCTTAATCGGCGCAGATTCAGGACTAACAATTGAAACAATTCGATTTGCAGAAACAATATTCCCAAAGCCAATATTAATCAACTTAATAGACAATGTGCTCCTCCATTCAGGTCTAGTTTGACCTTGTCATTCTAATGTTAAACCCTCATTCAACATTCTGTACTTGTTCACGCATTTTTTCAATGATCGCTTTTGAATCTACTACTAGGGCAGACAATCCACCATCATTGCTTTTAGACCCCATTGTGTTCACTTCACGATTCATTTCCTGTAAAATGAAGTCTAATTTTCGTCCGATAGGTTCTTCACTCTTAACTGTATCAGAAAACTGTTTGATGTGATGGTGTAATCGAGAGATTTCTTCGGCGATATCCACTTTTTCAGCAAATAAAGCTACCTCTGATAAGATTCTACCTTCGTCTACCGTGCCATTAGTCAATTCTTGAAGTTTGGATTCTAATTTCTCTTTATATTGCGTAATCACTGTTGGCGCGAGATTTCTCACCTTCCCAAGAATAGCAGTGAAAGAAGATATGTAAGTACATAAATCTTGATATAGTGCGTCACCTTCTAATTTTCGCATAATATAGAGATTCTGCACTGCTTCTTTTGTGGCTTCTACCACAAGGCATTCAATTTCAGAATTTTCTTCCTCCACTTCTTGTATCACGAGGACTTCATCCTTCTCTAAAATATCACTCAATTGAATAGAAGTAGAAATACTAAGCTTTTCTTGAATTTCTTGAATGGCTTGCGTGTAGTCATTGAGCAAATCCCAATCTACTTTTATTTTCCGATGAACGAGAACATTTCCTTCAATTGAAATATAAACATCTATTTTGCCTCTTTTGATGTTTTGATTGATGGATTTCTTCAATTTATCTTCCATTTTCAGTAATTGTCTAGGCATACGAATATAACATTCATTATATCTGTGATTTACACTTTTCATCTCAACTGTCACTTTAGCATTATCAATGGATTTAACACTTCGTCCAAATCCAGTCATACTAACTACCATGAGGCTATCACATCCATTTCTGCATCTTCATTCAGTCAGTACAGTAGGGTATATGGCTCTCTACTCTTAGTACTAGAAGATAGACTTTATCAGAAAACCTCATAAGGTTTTTCTCCCTTATAATGGCTTCTTGTCAACAAAAAAGGTAATAGAGGTTACCTCTCTATTACCTTTTGAATTATAACATAATTTACTTCGCTTTACTTGCAAAAATTGTTCCTGCTAATAAAAATGTCGGTAATGAGCTTAATCCTAAAATTAAGAGCCAATCTTTCAATGATATTGAAACCGTATGGAAGATGGGCTGGAGTGCAGGTGAGTAAATGACAATGATCATTAGAGCAAGGGAGGAAAAAACCGCCCAGACAAGATACTTATTTCCGAAAGGGTTCCTTGCTAGAACAGACCGTTCGCTTCTACAATCAAAAACATGAATCAATTGTGCCATTACTAAAGTAGCAAACGCAACTGTCTGAGCGTAGGGAAGGTTATTCGGGTGCTGATTGTACGACAAAATAAAAGCAAATAAGGTGACTGTTCCAATTAAGAAGCCACGCGAGACCACTTTCCAGCCTAGGCCTCGGGCAAACACTCCTTCTCTGGGGTGTCGTGGTTTCTGTTTCATTACATTTTCCTCCGGCTTATCCAGACCTAGTGCCATCGCTGGTAGTCCATCTGTAACAAGGTTAACCCAAAGGATTTGAATGGGAACTAGTGGTAATGGCAGGGCTAATAACATAGCAAACAGCATAACAAGAATTTCTCCAACATTTGAAGCGAGCAAATAGCGGATAAACTTACGGATATTTTCATAGATGTTTCGACCTTCCCCTATAGCAGCTTTGATGGTGTTAAAATTATCATCCAATAACACCAGGGAAGAAGCTTCCTTTGCCACGTCTGTTCCGGTTATTCCCATAGCAATTCCAATATCTGCAGCTTTTATAGCAGGAGCATCATTGACTCCATCTCCAGTCATCGCAACAACATGTCCTCTATTTTGAAGAGCTTTCACTATTTTCAGTTTGTGTTCAGGTGAAACACGTGCAAAGACAGCCACATCATCTACGACCTCTTCTAACCCTTTAACATCCAGTAGTGAGAGGGCTTTTCCATCCAACACTTTTTCTTTCTCTTTTATTATCCCAAGCTGCTTGGCAATGGCTTTTGCGGTTAACACATGGTCCCCTGTTATCATTACAGTTTTGATTCCAGCATCACGACATTCCTTGACCGCTTGTTTTACTTCTGGACGAGGGGGATCCATCATGCCTTGAAGTCCAAGAAAGGTGAGCTCTTTTTCTACTTCATACTCTTTCACATAATTTTCTTTTGAATGTAATGCTTTATATCCTACCGCAATCGTTCTTAATGCTCCTTGAGCTAAATCTGTGATTGCTTTATTCACATAATTTGTATATTCACTATTTAAGTACTGATTTCGACCATTCCAGATAATCGATTCACTTTCATGTAAGAGAACATCTGGAGCACCTTTGGTAATAATATAGCGTTTCTCCTGTTCATCTCGTACAATGATGCTCATCATTTTTCGGCTGGAATCGAAAGGAAACTCTTTTTCGATAGTAAATTGGTTTGTAAGATTTGATTGATTTAATCCTGCTTTTAGGGCGGCAACAAGCATTGCTCCTTCAGTGGGGTCTCCGTCAATCGTGTACTCTTCATCTTTTGTTTGTAAATTGGCATGATTACATAGCATACCAAATGAAAGAAGTTTATGAAAAGAAGGGTGTTCTAATGGATAATACCGATTTTCCCCTTCATAAAAGCAACCTTCTGGATCATAACCTGTTCCAGAAATAGTTAAGGTTTGACCTCCGCTCCATAAATGTGTTACCGTCATTTTATTTTGAGTAAGCGTCCCGGTTTTATCTGAACAAATGACCGATGCACACCCAAGTGTTTCCACTGCAGGTAACTTTCGAACAATCGCCTTTTTCCGAATCATCCTTTGGACTCCAAGTGATAATGCTACAGTTACAATGGCCGGCAATCCTTCTGGTATTGCTGCAACAGCTAAGGAAACTCCCGCTAGAAACATTGTATACATGTCTTGACCTTGAAGTATCCCAACACTGACCACTAAGAGCGTTAACAATAAAGCGGCTGTTATTAAGATTTTTCCTAGTTGTTCTAATCTTCGTTGTAGAGGTGTTTCCATCGATTGAGCAGATTGTAATAGGTCTGCGATTTGTCCCATTGCTGTTTTCATGCCTATTGACGTCACCACACCTACTCCATGCCCTTTCGTTACCATCGTTCCCATGAAAGCCATATTTACCATATCACCTAAATCGACATGATCGACCTGAAGGGCTTCTGTTTGTTTTACCACAGGGACAGACTCACCGGTTAAAGCAGACTCCTCTATTTCAAGATTGATCGCCTGAATCAGTCGAACATCCGCTCCAATTCGGTCTCCACTCTGAAACTTAACGATATCACCAGGAACAACTTCTCGAGAAGGGATTTTTCTCCACTGATTATCTCGTAAAGCTAAAATTTGAGGGGATGACAATTGCTTGAGAGCCTGAAGGGATCTTTCTGCTTTACGTTCTTGATAAAACCCTAATATTCCATTTATAAAAACAATAGCAATAATCGCAATCGCATCAATGTATTCACCAAGCAAACCAGATATCAGCGTTGCACCAAGTAAGACTAAAACCATAAAATCTTTAAACTGACTTACAAAAAGTAAGAATAAAGATTGCTTTTCTCCCTCCGTTAATTCATTGAAGCCCACATTTTTTCTGATAGTCGATATTCTTTCAGATGACAAACCTTCGTTGTAGTTCGTAGCTAGTCCTTTTTCAATATCCCGTTTGTCCATTTCATGAAATTTCATTCACGATTTCACTCTCCTTTAGTCACGAAAGTTGTCCTTCTCATAGCAATCATATTCAGACTCGTCCCAAAAAATGATATGATTTAGAGAGGGAACGAAATCTATTCTGCTAGAATTAGGGCTTCACCCTAAAGCTGAAGGCAGGTATCAAATAAATTTGAAGTAAAGGATGTAGTTAAATGTCGTTTGATGGTTTATTTACAAAAGCGATGACAGAAGAACTCACTTCGATGTTAACTGGAGGGAGAATTAGTAAAATTCATCAACCTTATCAAAATGAAACAATTTTTGTTGTAAGAGCACAAGGTCAAAATCACCGTCTTCTCTTGTCAGCCCACCCTAATTATGCAAGAGTCCAATTGACGAAAGAAGCGTATGAAAATCCCAGCTCCCCACCCATGTTTTGCATGTTATTAAGAAAGCATTTGGAAGGATATACGATTGAAAAAATTCATCAACCCTCATTGGAAAGAATGATTATTTTTGAAGTTAGAGGAAGAAATGAAATTGGGGATGAATCAGTCAAACAAGTCATTGTCGAAATCATGGGGCGACACAGTAACATCATTTTAGTCGATAAAGAACGAAATATGATCTTAGATAGCATTAAGCATGTTTCATTTGCCGTTAACTCACACCGAGCCATTCTGCCAGGTCAACTTTATACATTTCCACCTGCACAAGAGAAGAATAGCCCATTAACCGTTTCGAGTGATGATTTATTATCTAAATTAGATTTTAATAGTGGCAAACTTGATAAACAATTAGTTCAGTCATTTGCTGGCGTCTCACCGCTCCTAGCAAAAGAAATCTTGCACAGAGCCGGTTTACCGAACCGGAACTCTTTGCCTACTGCTTTTATTAATGTCCTAGAATTATTAAAACAGAAACAATATTCTCCAACCATTACATATGGTCAAAAAGAGAATTTTCATTGCATTCCCCTCCTTCATTTAGAGGGTGAACAAGAGTCTTTTCCAACATTGAGTCTAATGCTTGACCGCTTCTTTTATCAAAAAGCCGAACGAGACCGAGTTAAACAACAAGGAAATGATCTTGAAAAATTCTTGAAAAATGAACGTGATAAAAACATAACCAAAATTAAAAAATTGGAAGAAACCCTTCAACTTGCCAATAACGCCAATGAATATCAGCTCAAAGGGGAGCTTTTAACCGCGAATCTCTTTTCAGTTTCAAAAGGAATGTCGTCTATTGAAGTCGTGAATTATTATGATGAGGACGCCAACACAATCACGGTTGAGTTAGACCCTTTAAAAAGCCCGAGTGATAATGCGCAACGGTATTTCACTAAGTATCAAAAAGCCAAAACAGCCATCGGCATCGTGGCCGATCAAATCGAAAAAGCAAAAGAAGAAATTGGTTATTTTGATTTGTTAGTTCAACAAATAGAAAGTGCTTCGCCTAAAGACATTGAAGAAATGCGAGAAGAATTAGTCGAAGAGGGTTATATCCGTCAAAAAACTTCGAAAAAAAAGAAACCAACAAACAAGAAGCCTCAGCTAGAAGAATACACCTCTTCTGATGGTGACTCTATCTTTGTCGGAAAAAACAATAAGCAAAATGAATATTTAACCACCCGATTTGCTCATAAAAGTGATATTTGGCTACACACAAAGGAAATTCCAGGATCACATGTTGTCATCAAGAACAGTGAACCTACAAAGAAAACATTAACAGAAGCAGCCATTCTCTCAGCATATTACAGTAAAAGCAGAGATTCTAGTTCCGTCCCAGTTGATTTTACACAAGTGAGACATGTCAAAAAACCGAATGGATCTAAACCTGGCTTCGTGATATACGACCAACAGCAAACTCTTTATGTCACACCTGAGATTGATATCGTTCGGAAATTAAAAAAATAAAAAAATGCGAGCATCTTAAATTAAGATGCTCGCATTTTTTTATGGATGTTTTTTAGAATATTGACTTTCTTTCAAAGTAACGTGAATTGTTTAAGATTTAGGTATTCATCACCACTGAATTTTCTAAATAGATAGTGTATCTTTCATATTTTCAGCGTTAGTATTGAAAGCTCTTTTCAAAAGGCTCATTTCGTATACAGCCTTATTGAATTAAGGTTTACTATTCAAAAGGAACTTTCCATTGATCAGGATTATCTTTCCATTCTGCTAAAGTCTTTTCCTCCACATCAGTAATCAGGTTTTTTTCGCGTGTAACTTGGATTAAAGAGGTAAAATCAGCCAATGAGTAGGAACAAATTTCATGTTTTTTCATGTTTTCTATGCCGCTTGTTAGTTCATATGAAAAAATGGCCACAACCCCCACTACCTCACAACCAGCTTCTCGTAAGGCTTGT
Organism: Bacillus sp. 2205SS5-2; assembly: GCF_037024155.1. Classification (NCBI taxonomy): domain Bacteria; kingdom Bacillati; phylum Bacillota; class Bacilli; order Caryophanales; family Bacillaceae; genus Bacillus; species Bacillus spongicola. The sequence continues at coordinate 161,635 of NZ_JAYKTS010000007.1, read as the reverse complement.
ACCGCATTCACAGCACTTCCCCCAGTTGAAATCAGGTCTTCTACCACCACTACTTTTTGTCCTTCCCTTACCATTCCTTCGATTTGTTTCCCTTTTCCATGTTGTTTAGCCTGTGAACGGACGTAACACATCGGTCGATTAAGTAGGTCACTGACCCATGCTGCATGAGGAATACCCGCAGTTGCTGTTCCTGCAATCACTTCTGTTTTAGGAAAATGTACGTCAATAAGTTCCGCAAGCCCTTTAGCAATCTCTCGGCGTAATTCAGGGTATGATAAGGTTAACCGGTTGTCACAATAGATAGGAGATTTTAGACCAGAAGACCACACAAACGGGTTATTGGGGCGCAAGGAAACCGCCCCGATATTTAATAATTTTTCTGCAAGAATTCTTTTCATTGACCTTTTCCCTCCCATTGTTCCAATATTTCCTGAAAAGCAGCTTGCGGATGATGAGCATTTGTTATACTGCGCCCAACCACAATCGAACTAGCTCCTAGCTTTCTAGCTTCAGAGGGGGAAGCAATCCGAACCTGATCTCCCAAATCATCCCTCCGCAAGCGTATACCTGGGGTAATAGTTAAAAAGTTATTTCTACAATTTTTTTGGATAAGAGGAACTTCACGACTGGAACAAACCACTCCATCTATCCCGGCATATTGAGCAAGATTAGCATAATGCGAAACCGAATCTTCCAAACTACAAACGATGTTTTGTTCCGATTGCATTTGCTGTTGGGATGTTGAGGTAAGCTGTGTGACCGCCACAATTATAGGCCGTTGAAGCGAAGAATCTGTTCCTTGATCTAATCCCTCCAGTGCTGACTCCATCATTTCCCTTCCACCAGCAGCATGTACATTGACCAGTTGAACCCCTAACCGAGCTAATCCTTTCATCGCTTTTTTTACTGTATTCGGAATGTCATGAAGCTTTAAATCTAAAAAGATTTTATGGTCTTGTTTTTGCAGCTCTTCAATGATCCTCGGCCCGTTTTGCAAATATAATTCCAACCCTACTTTAACAAAGAGTGGTCGATCAAACTTTTGCAAAAAATAATCAGTTTCTTCCCAATTTGGAAAATCAAGCGCGATGATAAGCTCTCGATTCATTATTCCAACTCCTTCCTTTTAAATCTAAAACATGGTCAACCCCAAGTGAAGCTAAGAGAGCTGGTAATTCCTCAATGATGGTTGGGCACACAAACGGGTCGACGAAATTGGCCGTTCCTACAGCAACCGCACTTGCCCCTGCAGAGATAAAGTCAATGACATCCTCCGCATTTTGAATACCCCCCATTCCGATGATAGGAATAGAAACGGATTGACTCACTTCATAAACCATGCGGATGGCCACTGGTTTAATTGCAGGACCTGATAACCCGCCGGTCCCGTTAGCGATGATTGGTTTTCCTGATAGTGGATCCAATCTCATCCCAATCAATGTATTGATCATCGAAAGCCCGTCTGCCCCTCCCTCTTCCACCGCTTTAGCCATATCAACGATGGAACTTACATTCGGCGAGAGTTTCACATACACAGGAACTGACGAAACAGCTTTCACTGCTTTCGTTAATTCTTTCGCAACCGTTGGGTCGGTTCCAAATGCAATCCCTCCTGTTTTAACATTTGGGCATGAAATATTTAACTCTAGAGCATGAACATTCGTTACACTTGAAATCGCATTCGCTACACTTACATATTCTTCAGTGGATGAACCTGCAATATTGGCGATAATTGGCACGTCATACTGCTTTAGCCATTGTAGCTCGTGAGTAATCACATGATCTAAACCGGGATTTTGAAGACCAATCGCATTTAACATACCTGAGGCGGTTTCTGCGACACGAGGAGTTGGATTTCCAAATCTCGCTTCCTCGGTCGTTGCTTTGATCATTAAAGCCCCTAAGCTGCTTAAATCATAAAACTGGCTGTATTCTCGTCCAAACCCAAAACATCCTGATGCAGGCATGATTGGATTCTTTAAACTTAAACCGGGTAAATCTACACCTAATGTCATAGCACTACCTCCCCGACCGAAAAGACCGGTCCATCACTACACACTTTCACATAACTTTTACCCTCTGGATCTTGCTGAAGATGGCATACGCAGGCAAAACAAGCTCCTACTCCGCAACCCATTCTTTCTTCTAAAGATAGAAAACCTTTTTTATCTCCCCACTCTGCTTCCATTGCTTTCAACATCAATTGAGGGCCGCACGCATAAAATTCATCAAAATCAAGCTTCATCTCCCGAATGCAATCCGTTACAAATCCTTGAAGGCCGAGACTTCCATCAATTGTAGCAACATAGGTAGGTCCTAATAAAGAGAATTCTTTCATATAAAAAGCAACTTCTTTACCTTGAAAACCAAGCACGTGAATCACATGATATCCTTTATTGACAAGCTGTTTTGAGAGTTCATAGAGGGGCGGCACCCCAACCCCCCCGCCCACAAGTAGGGCAGTTTTTCCCAATCCACTCGCACCTACTGGAAATCCATTTCCTAGAGGACCAAGAATATCAATCGTTTCTCCTGGTTTTTTCAAGGAAAGAAGAGTTGTTCCTCTTCCATCCGCCCGGTAAATGAGCGTACATTGCTTTTTCATGTAGTCAACGGCTGCGATGCTGATGGGCCGCCTTAAAAGTGGCTCAATATCTCCCACCTTCACATGAACAAATTGACCTGGTTGAGCGATTTCTTGGACGAGTTCACCTTCAAGAACCAATTCAAAAATATTCAGCGCAATTTCACCATGATGTATGATGGTCATCCATTCTTTTCTAATCACGTCAACACCACCTTGGTTCGATCCGTAAGAGCTAATGGATCCGCTGCAAAGGTAATAGATTCAATCACTTGCAAAATTGCTTCAGCAGTATCTAGCGAAGTGAGGCAAGGGATTCCGTTTTCCACTGACTCTCTCCGAATGCGAAATCCATCTCGAGCAGGCTGCTTCCCTTTGGTTAAAGTATTGATGACGAGTTGCGTTTGACCACTTTGTATCACATCTAATAACGTAGGACCACTTGCCCCGATTTTGTCGACTTCTTTCACTGCGATATTTTCTTGTTGGAGATAGCTTGCGGTCCCCTTGGTTGCTAGAATTTGATACCCGATATTCATAGAACGCCTAGCAAGACCGATCGCTTCATCTTTATCTTTATCAGCGACCGTCAATAAAACAGCTCCGTGGGTTTTAATTTCCATTCCGGCGGCTACCATGCCTTTATATAGGGCTTTCTCTAAAGTCGCATCTCTTCCCATGACTTCACCTGTCGATTTCATTTCTGGACCTAAAGTGATGTCTACTCTTCGTAATTTGGCGAATGAAAACACAGGCACTTTAACATACACACCCGTTTTTTCTTCAATAAGCCCTGAGGTATACCCCATCTCGAGAAGACGTTCTCCTAGAATGACTTTGGTGGCGATATTCGCCATTGGTACTCCTGTTATTTTACTTAAAAAGGGAACCGTTCGAGATGAACGTGGATTGACTTCTAACACGTACACCTCATTTTTTGAAATCACATATTGGATGTTTAATAGGCCGATAATGTTTAAACCCTTGGCGATCTTTGTCGTATATTGAACTATTTGTTCCTTCTGTTGAACCGTCAATTTTTGGGGCGGATACACCGCAATGGAATCTCCTGAGTGAACACCTGCCCGCTCAATATGCTCCATGATACCTGGAATGACGACTGTTTCTCCATCTGAAATGGCATCTACTTCAATTTCTTTCCCCATCAAATACCGGTCAATTAGCACGGGATGCTTGGGATTCACTTGGACGGCATGGGTCATGTATTGAAAAAGATCTTCTTCTTGATACACAATCTCCATCGCTCTTCCACCTAGCACATAAGAAGGCCTCACGAGCACAGGATAGCCGATTTTATTTGCAATGATAATAGCTTCATTTACGGAAAATGCCGTCTTCCCTTCTGGTTGAGGGATATTTAAGTGACCTAGTGTTTGTTCAAAAATATCTCTGTTCTCTGCAGCATCTAAATCCTCAAGTGCAGTGCCTAATATTTTGACTCCATTTCGGACTAATTCTTCCGCTAAATTGATCGCAGTTTGTCCACCAAATTGAACCACTACCCCTTTGGGTTTTTCAAGATCGACAATATGCATTACATCTTCGATCGTTAAGGGCTCAAAATATAATTTGTCAGAAATACTAAAGTCCGTTGAAACCGTCTCGGGATTATTATTTATGATGATAGCCTCATACCCTGCCTCTTTGATTGCCCATACTGAATGTACCGTAGCATAGTCAAATTCAATTCCTTGACCAATTCGAATGGGTCCGGACCCTAGCACTATGACGCTTTCTTTGTTCGTGACGATCGATTCATTCTCTTGTTCGTAAGTTCCGTAGAAATAAGGGGTTTCGGACTCAAATTCGGCTGCACACGTATCGACCATTTTAAAAACAGGAACGATATCTTGTTGCTTTCGCCAAGCGCAAACATCATTCTCTGTGACTTGCCAAAGTGAGGCAATCGTTTTATCAGAAAAACCTAATCGCTTTGCTTCGTAGGCAGTGTCACGAGAGAAGACGTTTTTACTAATCTTGTCCTCAAAATCAATAATCCCCTTCAGTTTCCGTAAAAAGAACAAATCAATCTGACTCCAATCGTGAACCTCTTCGATCGTTTTTCCTCTTCTTAACGCTTCGCCAATATAGAACAATCGTTCATCTCCCGCTTTACGAATCCGCTTTTTAATTAGTGCATCTTCAAATTCATGAGCCTTTTCTAGTTCTAAATGATAAACATTGCTTTCGAGTGAGCGAATCGCTTTGAGCAATGATTCTTCAAATGATCGACCAATCGCCATTACTTCTCCTGTTGCTTTCATTTGTGTCCCTAAATGACGTTGAGCCGATTCAAATTTATCAAAGGGCCAACGCGGAACCTTTGTGACAACATAATCCAAAGCTGGTTCAAAACAAGCATACGTTTTACCTGTTACCGGGTTTTCCATTTCATCTAATGTTAGCCCGATCGCAATCTTTGCTGCTAATTTAGCTATTGGATACCCCGTCGCCTTAGAGGCTAGTGCTGAGGACCTACTTACGCGTGGGTTCACTTCAATAATGTAGTATTGGTAGGAATGCGGGTCCAGTGCCAGCTGTACATTGCAGCCCCCTTCAATGCCGAGTGCACGAATAATTTTTAACGAAGTGTTTCTTAACATTTGATATTCTCGATCAGAGAGCGTTTGAGACGGGGCAACGACAATCGAGTCACCGGTATGTATGCCCACCGGATCAACGTTTTCCATATTACAAACTACAATGGAATGATCACTTCCATCTCTCATCACTTCGTATTCAATTTCTTTATATCCAGCAATGCTCTTTTCAACTAAACATTGTGAAACGGGGCTATATTTTAAGCCAGAAGATATGATGTCAATGAGCTCATTTTCATGATGACAGATGCCTCCTCCCGTACCGCCTAGTGTGTAGGCAGGTCTCACAATAACAGGAAATCCTATCTGCGAAACAAATGCCAAAGCTTCATCTAAATTATGAACAATTTCACTATCTGGAACGGGTTCACCTAACTCATTCATTAATTGCCGAAAGAGGTCACGATCTTCAGCTTGTTGAATTGCTGTCAGCTTCGTTCCGAGAATTTCCACTGAACATTCTTCGAGCACGCCTGCTTGAGCAAGCTCCACAGCTAGATTGAGTCCCGTTTGACCACCAAGAGTTGGGAGAATGGCATCAGGTCGCTCTTTTCGAATGATCCTACTCACAAACTCTAGGGTTAAGGGTTCAATATAAACTTTGTCTGCCATTTCAGCATCTGTCATGATCGTTGCAGGGTTTGAGTTCACTAGAATCACGCGATATCCTTCTTCTCTTAAGGCAATACAAGCTTGAGTTCCCGCATAATCAAACTCAGCTGCCTGACCTATGATAATGGGACCAGAACCTATTACTAAAATCGTTTGAATGTCTGTTCGTTTAGGCATGTTGAGTCTCCTTTCTTACTTGCTCCATTAGGTGGATAAAGTCATCAAATAATTTATTCGCATCTTCTGGACCGGGCGAAGCTTCAGGGTGATACTGCACAGTAAATGCTTGTGCATCTTTATGTCTAAGTCCTTCCACGGTTCCATCATTGAGTGCCAGATGCGTCACTTCTAGAAGTGTGTTGGATAACGATTCTTTTTTGACAGCGTATCCATGGTTTTGTGAAGTAATGGCCACTTTTCCATTTGATAATTCTTTGACAGGGTGATTCGATCCTCGGTGCCCGAAAGTCATCTTAAACGTGTCTGCACCGTTTGCAAGAGCAAACAACTGGTGCCCTAAACAAATACCGAACAGAGGTACTTTCCCCATAATTTTCTCAATCATCTCAATCGCTTCTGGAACATCTTTTGGGTCTCCCGGACCATTTGATAGCATCACACCATCTGGCTTTAATGCTGTGATCACCTCCGCTGTTGTATTATACGGCACCACTATGACATCACAGTTTCGTTTATTCAATTCTCTTAATATGCCGTGCTTCATTCCAAAATCCACTAACACCACTCTCTTCCCTCTTCCTGGACTAGCGTAAGAAGTTCTAGTAGATACTCTTTTCACCTGGTCTCTAGGGAGAGTAGTGGCTCGGAGCTTTTCTAATAAGCTTACCCTGTCTACCTCAGCAGAACAGATTAGGCCTTTGATTGTACCTTGTTGCCGAATTTTTCTCGTTAGCATTCTCGTGTCAATTCCAGAAATTCCTGGGATGTTTTTTTGCTTAAGAAGATGATGTAAACTCTCTTCACTTCGCCAATTTGACGGATCATCCATCTTTTCACGAACGACAACTCCTTTAATGGCTGGATGAAAACTTTCGAAGTCATCTCGGTTGATTCCATAATTTCCAATTAAAGGGTAGGTAAACGTAATGATTTGATCACAATACGATAGATCGGATAATATCTCTTGATAGCCCGTCATCCCCGTATTAAAGACCACTTCACCTACCGATTCACAATCTCCTCCAAATCCTTCTCCTATAAAAGTAGTTCCATCTTCTAAAAGTAACTGTCGTTTCATGCTAGCTCATCCTTCCATACTAAATTTCCATTACTCCAAGTCGCGACAGGCCAACCTTGACAAGAAATACCGGTAAATGGAGTGTTTTTTCCTTTTGAAACAAATTTGGTTGGATCAACCTTTTTTTCTGTTTCAAGGTCGATGAGGGTGAAATCAGCGATTCCTCCTACCTCTATCGTTCCATAGGGTAACTTAAACGCCTCCGCCGGTCGCACAGTTAACCAGTCAACAAGCTGTTTTAAGGTGAAAATTCCTCTCTTCACAAAAGAGGTATATAAAAGAGGAAAAGCCGTTTCGAGACCGACAATGCCAAACGGACCTAATAATATTCCTTCCTTTTTCTCTCCTTCAGTATGTGGTGCATGATCCGTGGCGATAAAATCAATCGTCCCATCTAAAATCCCTTCTATCAGTGCCTCTTGGTCTCCCTTGCTTCTGAGAGGTGGATTCATTTTATAGTTGGCATCATCTCCAGGAATGTCTTCTTCTGACAATAATAGATGATGAGGGGTTACTTCTGCACTAACTGGAATACCCGCTTTTTTGGCATCACGGACCACCCGCACAGAAGCTTTAGTCGATATATGACAGACATGATAATGACATCCAGTCGCTTCGGCTAACAACACATCTCTAGCTATCTGAACCGACTCACATACTGAGGGAATTCCGGGAATTCCTGTTCTAGTAGAAAATTTCCCTTCATGAACGGCCCCGGCATGAATAAGCGTATTTTCTTCACAATGAGCAACGATGCTTGCCGATACACTTGCGGCTTGTGTCATAGCTTGCAACATAAGGTTGGCATCTTGGACCCCGACTCCATCATCTGTAAAAGCAAACGCTCCTCTATTTTTTAGTGCTGAAAAATCAGTAAGGCTAACTCCTAGTTGCCGTTCAGTAATTGCAGCATAAGGCAGGACTCGGATGTGGGCATCTTCGTTAATTTTCTTTTGAAGACTCTCAAGATGTTCAACACTATCAGGAACAGGCCTGGTATTCGGCATTGCAGCGATCGTCGTAAATCCGCCTTTGGCAGCCGCCAACGTCCCTGTCTGAATGGTTTCTTTCTTTTCTCCGCCTGGTTCACGCAAATGAACATGTAAATCCACAAATCCTGGAGATAGTAGTCGACCTCTTGCCTCCCATATTTGCTCTTCTTCTGGAATTAAATCGGGACCAATTTCTTTAATGACCCCATTTTCGATTCTCAGATTTGTAGGGATGGTTTCATTCTGTTTATTCACTAAGGTAGCGTTTTGGATAAACCAGTTCATTTCATTTCCCCTCTCGCTTCTAACGCTCTTTTTAAGACAGCCATTCTCACATAAACACCATTTTCCATTTGCGGAAAAATTCTTGATCGATCACATTCTACAAGTGAATCTGCTAATTCTACACCGCGGTTAACCGGTGCAGGATGCATAATAATACTTCCTGGTTTCATTTGTTGTTCTCTTTCCACTGTTAAGCCGTAACGAGCATGATACTCTTCTTTGGAAAGAGAAGCAGTTCCGATATGGCGCTCATGCTGAATGCGTAGAAGCATAACAACATCAGACTCTCGTGTAGCCTGGTCAAGTGGAATAAAGTGACCATATTGAGAAAACTCATCTTGAAACCATTCAGGTGGTCCTGAGAACGTAACGGAGGCTCCAAGTTTTGTTAGTGCTTCAGCATTTGATCGGGCCACTCGACTATGTGCAATATCACCGATAATAGACACTTTTACCTTCTCAAATGTTCCAAACTCTTCTTGAATCGTAAGTAAATCGAGTAAACACTGCGTTGGATGATTTCCACATCCATCTCCTCCGTTTAATATCGGAATATTAATTCCTTGCAGATCCTCAAAATAACGATCCTGACCATGTCGAATCACTACCGCGTTGACACCGATGGCCTCTAATGTCTTGACTGTATCATAGAGTGTTTCACCTTTTGCGACAGAAGATGTTCCTGTTTCAAACGAGAGGACTTTTAAATTCAAGCGTTGTTCGGCCATTTCGAAACTACACTTCGTTCTTGTGCTCGCTTCAAAAAACAAATTTGCTACATATGTTTCCTGATTTAGCGCCCATTTTCCCCCTTGTTTAAAATGTTCCGCATCCGCTAATATTTCTTCAATTTCTTCTACAGTTAGATCTTTCATTGTTAATAATGAAGTCACTGTTTCTCCTCCTCTTTCATCACACTTTTCTTATAAACCTAACTTTTGCAAAAAAACACCCTGACTATAGTCAGGGTGTTCAAGTAGGTAGGTTAAAAATGCCTTCTCATAACAAGAAAACCCCTTTATCCATGAACCCCACTGTAACACCCTTCTTGGTCTCTCTGGACTCAGCTTAAAAGGTGACTTTATGCGACATGTTGATCTTTTTCTTGAAGAAGTGAATCTTGAGATTTCTCTTTTCCCGGAAGCACTAAGTTTAATACCACCCCAACGATGGCTGCTAAAGCCATTCCAGATAGTGATAATTCTTCCGAAATTTGTACAAAGGCTCCCCCAATCCCGATTACTAGAATGACAGAGGAGATAATTAAATTTCGCTTATTCTCTAAATCTACTTTATGATCAATTAACATCCTTAGACCACTCGAAGCAATAATTCCGAAAAGGAGAATCGATACTCCACCCATGACAGGTGTAGGTATGGAACTGATGAGTGCAGAGATTTTTCCGATGAATCCGAATAGGATGGCCAGAACGGCTGCTCCTCCGACAACAAAGACGCTAAAGACACGAGTGATCGCTAAGACGCCAATATTCTCCCCGTATGTTGTATTTGGTGGTCCTCCTAATAAAGAAGCAATTACGGTTGCCACCCCGTCCCCTAATATCGATCGGTGTAAGCCTGGTTCTTCGATAAAATTCTTCCCGACTACCTTACTTAAAACCATTTGGTCCCCTGTATGTTCAGCAAGGGTAACAATCGCAACTGGTACCATCAGACCCACAATAGTCCAGGAAAAGCTTGGCGTATAATCTACAAATGGAATAATGAATGCGGGTATTTCAATAAAACTAGCTTGTTGGACACCACTTAAATCGACTAACCCTGCGAAAAAAGCAATCAGGTACCCGCCTACAATTCCAGCAAGTATGGGTACTAAGCCGAGAAAGCCTCGTAAAAAAATGGCGCAGATAACGGTAATGGCTAGTGTAGCTAGTGCTACCATTAAGTGTGTGTTGCTATAAACAAGATCCGCTGGTAATGCACCAGGGTTTTCATACATACTCATATTGACAGCCGTCCCTGCAAGTCCTAAACCGATGACAATGATAACAGGTCCGACAACGATTGGAGGCAATATTCTCGTAATCCATTTCACTCCAAATTGATAAATAAACAATGCCACGATTCCGTATACAAGACCTGCTAGAAAACTTCCCATCATGACTGCTTCTGGTCCTCCTAAGCTTTTTGCTGCAAGTATCGGTGCGATAAAAGCGAAGGATGATCCTAAATAAGCCGGTATTTTTCCTCTTGTGATCATTAAGTAAGCAAGCGTTCCTAGTCCACTTGATACTAAGGCGACCGCCGGTGATAATCCTACTAAGAAAGGGACGAGGACAGTGGCTCCAAACATGGCGAATAAGTGTTGAATACTAAAGGTGATCCATTTCCCTATACTTGGTACTTCCCGTATATCTAGGATATCTTCTCTGTTTTTTTCCATTGTTGTTCCTCCTCTTTTTGGCGAAAAAAAGCCTCTTTGCTTTAAAATCTGACAAAGAGGGTAGGAGAAAGAAAGTGTACGCCACTTTCGTTTACTCCCTTTGTCAGCCTCTCTGGACTGCCCTTAAAAGGGTTATTATTCATTTATGCTTACTTTATCTTCAGTATCTACTTCGACTAACGCTACTTCGATACGCTCGTTACTGGATGTAGGGATGTTTTTCCCAACATAGTCGGCTCGAATCGGCAATTCTCGGTGGCCTCGGTCAATAAGAACTCCGAGCTGAATTTGTGAAGCCCGCCCCACATCCATCACAGCATCCATTGCTGCTCGGACGGTTCTGCCCGTATACAAAACATCATCAATTAATATAACGGTTTGATTATTAATATCCACTGGGATGTTTGAGCCTTTTACTTCTGGTTCTTCATTTTCAGTAATTTTCGTTAAATCATCTCGATAAAGCGTGATATCCACTTCGCCAACTGGAATGGCTTGTCCTTCTATTTCAAAAATTCTATCAGCGAGTCTTTCAGCTAGGTAAATGCCCCTTGTTTTTATACCAACAAGCACGCAATTCTGGACGCCTTTGTTTTTTTCAATAATTTCGTGGGCAATTCTTGTCAATGCTCTTCGAATTGATGGTGAATCTAAAACAACTGCTTTTTGTGTCATTTCTCCCCCTCCTTCTCGATAAAGTTAACCCGTATTTCAGAGATTTCTTACAAAAAAAACCCTCTTACATGTGCAAGAGGGGCATAGGTAGACAAATTCAGAAATAGATGCCATACATCTATCTTAATCCGTTTCCTTCTTAGCCTCTCTGGACTACGTTTAAAGGTTCATATTAAGTTAACCTTATTCTATAATCAAGAAGGTTGATTGTCAACGTTCTTCTCAAGATTTTGCAATAGATTTTCAAAAGAAGCCGGAAGAGGTGCTTCAAACTCGACATATTCTTCCGAACGTGGATGAATAAATCCAAGTACACCAGCATGAAGAGCTTGTCCTTCGATATCTAACGTTTTCTTCGGACCATATTTTGGATCTCCTGCTAAAGGAAAACCAATGTACTTCATATGAACACGAATTTGGTGGGTCCTCCCCGTTTCTAATTGACATTCCACAAAGGTAAAATCTTTAAATCGTTGTAGAACTTCAAAATGGGTCACTGCGTGTTTCCCCTGATCCACAATCGTCATACTTTGGCGATCTTTCGTATCACGACCGATTGGCGCATCAACTGTTCCATAGTCATGGGGAATCACACCGTGCACAATGGCTCGATATTTTCGAGTCACCGTTTTTGCGACAAGTTGGTTTACCAGACGCTCATGAGTAAAATCATTTTTCGCAATCATCAGCAAACCTGAAGTATCTTTGTCGATCCGATGCACAATCCCTGGACGTAATACTCCGTTAATACCAGATAAATCTGTACAATGGGCCATTAATCCATTCACAAGGGTACCTGAAGGATGTCCTGGTGCGGGGTGAACTACCATTCCTTTTGGTTTGTTTACCACAACCACATCGGCATCTTCGAAATAGATGTCTAACTCCATTTCTTCTGGTACAACATCTAATTCCTCTGCATCCGGTACCTCGATAACAAGCACATCATCTGCTGAGCATTTGTAGTTCGGTTTAACAGGTGATCCGTTTAGCAATACCTGTCCTTTTTTAATCCAGTTCTGGACTTGAGAACGAGACCAATCTTCTCTAATAGTTGACAAGACTTTATCCACTCTCTGTCCCTTTTGTTCTTCAAGTATTTGATGTTCCATTCTTTCCATGCGTATTCTCCTTCGTTTCTCTCTCTTCTTTAAATAACACGATAATCAATAGCGCTACGCCAACGGTTAGGGCAGCATCGGCAATATTAAAAATGGGGAAATCATACGAAAAGATAAACGTATTGATAAAATCAACGACTTCTTTACGAAAGACTCGATCGATAAAATTTCCGATTGCTCCTCCTAATATAAAAGCCAGACTTACGCTATACAACATTTTCCCCTTTGCCTCTTTTTGCATGTAATAAACAATTCCGCCGATCACAATGATCGTGATAATATAGAAAAACCACATCTGACCTTGTAGCATTCCCCATGCGGCTCCCTTATTTCGATGTGATGTGATATAGAAAAAATCTTGAATGATTTCAATATTTTCACCAAGGTTCACTTTTTGGACAATTAACCATTTCGTCCATTGATCTAAAAGAACAACGAATAAAGCAATAACATAATATACCACAAAGGTACCCCCATATCTCTAGAAAGTATTACCTTTGCATTTTAGCACATTATCATCGATTTTGAAAAATATTCTCATTAGTAGGAATTTCTATAAATGATTTTTTCCCATAACGTTCCCATTGCTTTTCATCAAAAGGGTAGTATTCGACCATTTCTTCTTTTAAGCGCGACGTATGAATCCAAGAATGAAGTACATTCATTAAGTCTTTCTGTTCTTCTTCAATGAGCTTTTGAACAATTTTATTATCGGAAGTGGCTTGCATTAATTCATATAAATTTTCTTCTAGCTCTCGTCTTAATTGATCGTGAACCATCTGCATCCCTCCATTTTCTCTTAGTATGGGTAAATGCCCACTTTTCACACGATGTAAGATATAGCAAAAAAAGCAGATGAGAATGTTCTCATCTGCTTTTTTCTTCGATCATATTTAGTTTATATAATTTTCTTTCACAACTGTTGCACAGCGAGGGCATAGTGTTTCATAAGATGTATCACTACCTACCTCAGTCGTTACCGTCCAGCAACGTTCACATGTATCACCCTCTGCTTTTTCGACCATGATTGCGACATTTTCAAATCTCATCGCCTCCTCTGGAGCAGCTGATAATTCTCCTCCTACTTCGAAAGTAGAAACAATAAATAATTGGTGAAGATTTTCATCAATGGAATTCAACAACGCTCTTGTTTCTTCCGCAACATAAAGCGTTACTTTCGCAGTAAGTGATTTTCCAATCACTTTTTCATTTCGAGCTTTTTCAAGTGCTTTCAATACTTGATCACGAAGATCTAGAAAATTCCCCCATTTTTTGATGATGTCCTCACAATTGTCATAGTGCTTTACTTCTGGCATATCTACTAATTGAACACTTTCCTCAGACACACCTGCAATAAAGGACCACACTTCGTCCGCTGTATGAGAAAGAATCGGACTCATAAGCTTTGTTAGAGAAACTAATGATTCATACAGAACGGTTTGCATTGCCCGACGGTCTTGGTGATCAGCCGCTTCGATATAGAGTACATCTTTTGCAAAATCTAAATAGAAAGAGCTTAAATCCAACGTGCAGAAATTATTCACTGTATGATAAATGTTCGCAAATTCATACTGTTCATACGCATTCTTTACCTCTGAAACTACGTTGTTCAATCGGATCAATAAAAACTGATCTACCTCACGTAGGTCTTCATAAGCAACCGTATGCTGAGCAGGATCGAAATCGGCTAAATTACCAAGCAGGAAACGATAGGTGTTACGAATTTTCCGATATACTTCTGCCACTTGTTTCAAAATCGGATCGGAAACTCTTACGTCTGATTGATAATCCACAGACGCTACCCAAAGTCGTAAAATATCCGCACCTAACTGTTTCATCACTTTAGAAGGAACAATCACATTCCCCAATGATTTACTCATTTTTCGTCCTTGACCATCAAGAGCAAATCCATGAGACAATACTCCTTTATATGGCGCATTGCCTGTAACAGCTACTCCTGTTGTTAGAGAAGAGTTAAACCAACCACGATATTGATCGGATCCTTCTAAATATAAATCAGCTGGTCTTTGCAGATCTGACCTTGCTTCTAATACGGATTGATGTGAAGAACCGGAATCAAACCAAACATCCATAATATCTTGTTCTTTTGTGAATTTCCCATTCGGACTTCCTTCATGGGTGAATCCTTCTGGAAGAAGATCTTTGGCTTCACGATGGAACCAAATATTTGATCCATTTTCTCTAAATAAATTTGAAACATGAGCAATCGTTTCATCTGTGATAATAGGCTCACCGTTTTCAGCATAAAACACCGGAATCGGAACGCCCCATGCTCGTTGGCGAGAAATACACCAATCGCCACGGTCTCTTACCATATTAAACAGACGAGTTTCTCCCCATGCTGGTACCCATTTCGTTTCTTTTACTGCTGTCAAAAGCTCATCACGGAAAGAATCTATTGAAGCAAACCACTGAGCGGTTGCCCGGAAAATAATAGGTTTTTTCGTTCGCCAATCATGCGGATAAGAATGGGTAATAAAGTCTATCTTGATGAGCGCTCCTTCTTCTTGAAGCTTATCAGTAATTGGCTTATTGGCTTTATCATAAAACAATCCTTCAAACCCTGGAGCTTCGTCCGTCATGACCCCTTTTTCATCAACTGGACATAAAACGTCTAATCCATATTTTCTTCCTACTTGGAAATCGTCTTCACCGTGTCCTGGCGCTGTATGAACACACCCTGTGCCTGATTCTGTCGTGACGTGATCACCTAAAACAATGACTGACTCACGATCATATAAAGGATGTTTCGTCTTAATGTGTTCTAGTTCAGAGCCCTTCACTTGCTTATCGATCGCAACGTTTTGCCACTCCATCGTTTCCGAAACTTCTTTAAGCAAATCCTTAGCTATAACATATTTCTTAGCATCTACTTCAATGACTACATAAGTAAGATTCTCATTCACAGCAATCGCTAAGTTAGCAGGAATAGTCCAAGGCGTTGTTGTCCAAATCACAAATGAGGTCCCCTCTTCTAACACACCATTTCCGTTGGTAACATCAAATGCCACATAAATCGATGGAGACCGCTTATCCTGATATTCGATTTCTGCTTCTGCTAGTGCCGATTCTGATGTTGGAGACCAGTACACAGGTTTTAATCCTTTGTATATATAGCCCTTATTCGCCATATCACCAAAAACTTTAATTTGCTCTGCTTCATATTCCGGCTTTAACGTAATGTAAGGATTATCCCAGTCTCCGCGAACACCAAGTTGTTTAAATTGTTCGCGCTGGCTTTCCACTTGTTCATACGCGTATTTTTCACACAATTCGCGAAACTCAGCGACTGTCATTTCTTTTCGTTTAACGCCTTTTTTAGTTAATGCTTGTTCAATCGGTAGTCCGTGTGTATCCCAGCCAGGAACATAAGGAGCTTGAAAACCATTCATCGATTTAAATCGCACGATAAAATCTTTCAAAATTTTATTCATTGCGTGACCCATATGAATATCACCATTCGCGTAAGGAGGTCCATCATGAAGCACAAACAATGGACGATCTTTTGTCTGTTCTTGAACCTTTTGATAAATGTTCATTTCTTCCCATTTCGCCTGGATTTCTGGCTCTCTTTTCGGAAGATTCCCGCGCATCGGAAATTCCGTTTTTGGCATTAATAATGTATCTTTATACTCCATTTCCATTCCTCCTAAAACTATCTGCTACCTTTCATTTTACCTATGGAAACAGAATTTCAACCACTTTTTAAACAAATAAAAAAGCCCTCATCCCAAAAAGGGACGAGAGCTTACATTCCCGTGGTACCACCCTAATAGACCATAGCTGATCCACTTTCTTGATTCGTAACGTGAACAAAACGCCAACCTCTATTTCATCCATCGACGGTTCAAGGTGGGGCTCAAGGGTGATCTTCCATTCCTCTGCCTTATCGTGCTTTCACTCTCCACGACTCGCTAAAAAAGTTTTTGAGAATGGTACTGTCCCTATCTCTGCAGATTTCCTATAGTAATTTTGAATTTATTATATGAAAGATGCCATAGAACGTCAAGTAAGAGAGTCCTCTTCTTGAAGTGCTTTTAACTCAGTTGCATCTAAGTCAAACTCCATTAATTGATCCCAATCATCATTTTGGATTAAATCTAATTGTGCTTCAATTAACATTTTAAAACGAGTTCGGAAAACTTTTGACTGTTTTTTCAGCTCTTCAATTTCGATTGCAATCTTACGCGCTTTTGTTAATGATTCATTAACAATGCGATCGGCATTCTTTTCCGCTTCTTTTACAATTAATTTTGCTTCTTTTTGTGAGTTATTGCGTACTTCGCCAGCTGCTTCTTGGGCTACGATAATCGACTTGTTCAGAGTCTCTTCAATTGTCGTAAAGTGACCTAAACGTTCCGTCATACTATGTAGACTTTCTTCTAATTCTTTCTTCTCACGAATCAAAATTTCAAAATCCTTAATAATTTGATCCAAAAATTCATTTACCTCATCTTCATCATAGCCACGGAATCCACGACTAAATTCCTTGTTATGAATGTCTAATGGTGTTAAGGGCATGCTGCCACCTCCACTGCGATTCGTATAAGTATCTATTACATTATACTGATGTTTCGACAGTTTGTGGACAAATTCCTGTAAATTTCTTAATTTATTTTAAAAATCCAGCAGTCATTCTCCACTTTTCTCTTTTTGTTTTTCCATCTAGTGATAGTATCTTCACTCTTCCAAAACCTTTTATAGAAAGTACATCACCAGTATCACAAGTAAAGGAAACCGATTCTATTTCTTGCCAATTTACTTTCACTTTACCTGATGTGATGAGCGATTGAGCTTTACTTCTACTCATATTGATAACTGTTGACAACACCACATCAAGTCGTAAAGAGGAAGCTGTCTTCACAACTTCAACCCACTCCTCATCAGCTGTTATGGCTTCCTCAGGTGGCAATGACGTGACCTTCACACCAGCTTTCCCGATGTGAGTCAGGTTCATTTCAATATAAGATGCAAGTTCTTTTACAGCAAAAAATTGAATATCTCCGTTTCGGAGCACAATATCACCGAATTTCTCTCGTTTAATTCCAAGAGACATTAAGCTCCCAAGCATTTGGCGATGTTCTAAAGTAATAAATTTCCGCTGATAACTTACTGAAAATAAAGCGGTTTGATAGTCATCTGTTTGTGGTTCAAAATACGAAGGATAGAGTAGACATCGCTTCCTCTCAGACTGCTCACTACCTCCACCGAATGCGATAAGAATATCCTCTCTATTTCCAACAATGGAGGTAACAATGAATTGCTGTCTAGGGTCTAGAAAATCAGTCAACCTTGGGGCATACTGATTTTCTACTTCCTGCACCCACTGCAAAACATAATCGACAAAAGCTCTTTCTTCTTCACGAAAATGTTGATATAAATTCACGATTCTCTCCTTACCTGAAAAATAAATGGAAGCGCTATATTAGCTACTCCCTGTTATGACGCTTAGCTTAAAACATATTAGCAATCGACGCTAGTCCTCTTGCAGCAAATTGAAGTGTAAAAATCGCAACGATAGGAGAAATATCAATCACCCCAAGCGGTGGAATAATACGACGAAATGGCTCAAGAAACGGCTCACAGATTCTCGCTAAAAATTGGCCGACGGAACTCTCTCTTGCATTTGGAAACCAGGACAATAGAATATAAATAATGAGCGCCCAGTTGTATAATGATATTACTTGAAAAAGGATACTGAAGACAAAATCCATGATTATGTTACCACCTCGATTCTTGTTGTAGATCTTCTTCTTTTAGAAACTCTGTGATATTCCCAGAAACCTCGTAATTATCCGGTGTACACAAAAAAATATTTGTTCCTATTCGCTGAATATCTCCACCTATAGCGTATACAGTTCCACTTAAAAAATCAACTATCCGCTTCGCTTGATCCTGAGATATCCGTTGAAGATTCACAACGATTGCACGGCGATTTTTCAAGTGATCCGCTACCTCTTGTGCTTCCGCATAGATTCTTGGTTCTACTAATACCATTTTGGATGATTTTTGGAGACTTTGTAAACTCACAACATTTTGCTTAGATTGGGAGCTTGATTGTGACGAATGCATTTCATCCGATTGACTTGCGTTTGCTTCCATAGAATCCATATATTCTTCTTCATCTTCAAGGAAGAAGAATTTTTTAATATTTGTTTTGATTCCCATATTTTCTCCTCCTATTCATCTCCGACTAATGCTGTTCCAATTCTAACAAAGGTCGCACCTTCTTCAATTGCAATTTCATAGTCATTCGACATACCCATTGACAACTCTTTACAGGGCGCATAGGTAAGTTGCAAATTTTGCACAGTTCGCTGTACCTTTCTAAGAGACTGGAAATATGTACGCAAACGATCTTCATTGCTAATATGGGGAGCCATCGTCATTAATCCTTCGACAATAATATTGGAGTACGGCTGCAACTCTTTTATAAAGTCTACCACATTTTCTGGTGCTAGACCGTGTTTTGATTCTTCCCCTGATACGTTCACTTGTACAAAACAGGAGATCGGCTTTTTCGAACGCTTATGAATTTCTTTTGCTAATGACATACGATCTAGAGAGTGAATATACCTCACTTTCTCTATTATGTTTTTCACTTTTCGAGTTTGCAGTGATCCGATAAAATGCCAATGAACATCCTGGTTGATTCCTTCGTATTTTTCAAGTAGACCTTCTTCTCTATTTTCGCCGAAATGATGTAGACCAGCATCTACTGCTTCTTGCGTTCGCTGGATGGAGGCGTATTTTGTCACAGCAATGATTTTTACATCCTCTACATGTCGGCCAGAATTTAAGCATGCTTTTTTTATGTTTTTTTCTATACGTACTAAGTTCTTTGATACGCTCATGACGACTCCTTCCAACCTATAAATCCTAGCATTCTCCCGGTCTTTCCTCGGTCACGTCTGTGAGAAAAAAAGCTAGAAGAATGACAAGATGTGCAAAGACTCGATGTAACAATATTCTCTTCACAGAGGCCACTATTTAACAGAATAGCATGATTTACTTGTTTTAAATCTAATAAATATTGTCCCTTGTCTTTTACAGTATAATACGTTTCGTCTATATTCGTCACTATTTTATCGATTTCTTTTATCACTTTATCGTCCACCTTATAACAATTTTTGCAAATTGATGGACCAATTATGGCTTGAATATCTGACATTGCCACACCCATTGAAGCCCATTTATCTACCATTTTAAGGGCGATTTGGCCAATGGTTCCTTTCCAACCTGCATGGACGATGCCAATTAAATGACTCTTCGGAGCAAAGAAGTAAATAGGTACACAATCAGCAAATGCTAACGTAAGCAGAAGACCTTTTTCTGCGGAGTATAGTCCATCTGTTCCCTTTAAGGAAGTAGTATAATTCTCTGCACCTCTCCCCAAGTGTTTTTGAGGTATTTCTTGAATTTGATCTCCGTGAGTTTGCTCTGCTCCTACCCAAAGTGATAAAGGAAAACCAATCTCTTCAGCGACTTTCTCCCGATTTTCCACGACCAAATTCTGTTGATCGCCAACATGGAAACCAAGATTTAACGAAGAGTATGGCTCCAAACTCGTCCCATCTTCTTTCGTGGTAAATCCTGCAATTAAAGAGGAAGAATTCTCCATCCAACTCGACAATATAAACGTTTTCTTCCCATACCTTGTGAACGGTTCCATCCTTTTACCTCACTGTTTTTTTTTAGTTTAACACAGAAAAGAGAGCCTTGTCTCGACTCTCCTAAGTGGATTCTTTTGGTTGGTCTAATTTCCCTTGTAAATAATGGGATTCTTTAAAACGAACTAAGATAACATCTGCTCCGATTTTAACAATGGCCGTCCACGGGATCACAATTTCTTCTTCTCGACCAAAAAAACCCAACAATTTCCCAGTCCCACCTACTACAATCGCTTCTATCTTTCCCGTATCCAAATTAATTTCAATATCTCCAATATTCCCTAATTTTTTCCCGTCTGATACGCTTACTACATCCTTCGTTTGAAAATCTGATATTCGTACCAACTCGTTCCCCTCTTCCCAAAAACTGTCTTACTTGATTATATGCAAAAAAAAGAAGGAGCAGACCTTCCCTCTCCACTCCTTCTTTTTCTTATTCATAAATCAATTCTAAACAGGTATTTAGACATGCTGTAAACCATAAAATAAATGATACATTAACCGGAGACAGCTATAAAATCGTCAACACTAACAAGGTCAAAACCTTCTCACGATCTAAGTTGTATGGCCTACAAGTTGAAGAATAGTGGTAGCAACAGGACCTCGTATGCCTATCGTCCCTAGCTAACCACCTTCGCTTTTTATTTGGCTAGCTCCGGTGAATATGGACTTAGGGCATTTGTCTGCCCACTTCGTGAAAAGGGATTCACTGCGTGTTCTGACAGATGCCTATCGTCCCTAGCTAGCCACCTTCGCTTTTTATTTGGCTAGCTCCGGTGAATATGGACTTAGGGCATTTGTCTGCCCACTTCGTGAAAAGGGATTCACTGCGTGTTCTGACAGATGCCTATCGTCCCTAGCTAGCCACCTTCGCTTTTTATTGTATATTTTTGTTCATGTGCTTTATTGCTGCTTTTTCTAGACGTGATACTTGGGCTTGGGAAATTCCAATTTCCTCGGCTACTTCCATTTGTGTTTTTCCTTGGAAAAAGCGTTTACGGATGATCAACTTTTCTCTTTCGTTCAGCCTTCTCATACCTTCTTTAAGTGCAATTTCCTCTATCCACTGAATATCACGATTTTTTTCGTCACTTAGTTGATCCATTACAAAGATTGGATCGCCTCCATCATTGTAGATAGGTTCAAACAGGGAAACTGGGTCTTGAATGGCATCTAGCGCAAAGACAATATCTTCGTGAGGAACGTCTAACACTTTCGAAATTTCCTCTGCCGTTGGTTCTCTAGAAGTTTGGGCCATGAGTTTCTCTCTCACTTGAAGAGCTTTATAAGCGATGTCTCTTAAGGAGCGTGATACCCGAATAGGATTGTTGTCACGTAGGTAGCGGCGTATTTCACCGATTATCATAGGGACTGCATAGGTTGAAAAGCGTACATTTTGACCTAAATCAAAATTATCGATTGACTTCATTAATCCAATGCATCCGACTTGAAAAAGGTCATCTACATTTTCTCCCCGATTATTAAAACGTTGTATTACGCTTAATACTAAACGAAGGTTTCCATTGACAAGTTTTTCTCTCGCACTATAAGTACCAGATTGCATTTGGCGAAAAAGGATTCTCATCTCTTCGTTTTTTAAAACTGGAAGCTTTGAAGTATCTACTCCACAAATCTCTACCTTATTGCGTGTCATTCTTTTCCCTCCTTGCAGGAGCTGATGTTCAAAGTTCAGTATTTCCTTTGAAGGGAAAATTATGCATTAAGACGATTTGCTTAATCCAGCCATCTATCACAGTAGTAACGCTTATCTTCTTTTATACTTGAAAAAAAAATTTATTTTTACTCGTTGAATGACCGGAAAGGCTTAGTTTCTTTTGGATTTTCGATAATAAATCTAATTCATGAAAATAAAAAAAGAGCTACATAGCTCTTTTTTTATACCATCTTATTAAACTCTTTTCTTAACCTTTTAATTATTCGTTTTTCTAGACGCGATATATAGGATTGGGAGATACCTAACAGATCTGCAACATCTTTTTGTGTCTTTTCTTCATCGCCATTTAATCCAAAGCGAAGCTCCATAATCTGTTTTTCCCGATCATTTAGCTGATGAAGAGCGTTAAATAAAAGCTTTCGATCAACTGTGGCCTCAATATCTTTTGTAATAATGTCATCATCTGTTCCTAATACATCGGAAAGTAACAGTTCATTTCCATCCCAATCAATGTTTAACGGTTCATCAAATGACACTTCTGACCGTATTTTATTATTTCTTCGTAAATACATTAAAATTTCATTTTCAATACACCTCGACGCGTAAGTAGCCAACTTGATTTTCTTCTCCGGATTAAATGTGTTGACCGCTTTTATTAGTCCAATCGTCCCGATAGAAATTAAATCCTCAATATTGATTCCCGTATTTTCAAACTTACGCGCAATATACACCACTAGTCGCAAATTGCGTTCGATTAGTATACTTCGAGCTGCTTTGTCTCCATTCGGAAGTTTTTTTAATAAAACTTCTTCTTCTTCTTTCGAAAGGGGCGGTGGAAGAGCTTCGCTTCCTCCAATATAATAAATTTCATCTGTTTTTAATCCAAGTTTA
Organism: Bacillus sp. 2205SS5-2; assembly: GCF_037024155.1. NCBI lineage: Bacteria > Bacillati > Bacillota > Bacilli > Caryophanales > Bacillaceae > Bacillus > Bacillus spongicola. The sequence goes on along the minus strand of NZ_JAYKTS010000007.1, from coordinate 138,826 downwards.
ATAAGAACCTTATACCACCAATACATTAATTTCAGACGCAGTTTTTTCATCGTTTGCCCTCCTTCTTATTTTCCAGCTGATAGGATACACCTGCACAATGATGACTAGGATGCGCTTTGCACTGAAGGACCTGACACCATTTTCGGATGGACAATACAAGTGAACGTATCATCTGCAGAAAGTGTCTCCTCTGTAAATGAGACTAGCCCCTTTACGACCCTCCATTTTTCTTCCCCTTTTTCGATGAGAATTGTATCTGGTTTAAAGGCCACAAGTAACTGGTTAGTTCTTCCGACTGATCGAGCAGGAACAAAACGGATTCTGTCTGTCCACTCAGGACTTAGTTCACTTTCGCTACTCATTAATTCATCTGTAGAACGTATTATCTTCAACAAATCTTCTGGAAAAGAATCTCTTATTTGACTAATTGAAATAATCATCACAGGACTTTTGGACAATGGGTCTTGTAGTTGGTTTCCGCTATCGACTAATCCTTTTACCTTGAATTGAAGGGAGTTGATGAATACGGTTATCGTAACGATTTGGTCATATTGTATTTGGGCATACTCTAGACTTTCCACCCTACTCTTCGAAAAGTACCAAGCCACAGGTAGTCCAAACATTACAAACATCCATGATATGGGGTCTCCAAAACCTTGCACAGATCCTTTTAATACAGAAGTATACATTTCATCATCCCATTGAATAAAGAAATGCATCCCCATCAAGAATCCACCTGACAGAAAAGTTACAAAATAAAGCATAAGTAAATTATTTATAAAATAGCGAGGACGTTTAAAACCAAACGCCACATAAATCATTCCAATTGAGAATAATAGTTTACTTATCGGATGATTAACATAAGCGGCAAATGGTGTCACATAACTTATTATGATAATCGATCCTAGCAATCCCCCAAGGAACAAACGCCACCATTTCGCTTCCCTTTTCAGAAAGATACTAATCATCCATAATAGCATCGTATCGAAAAGGACGTTGAGAAGCCAAATAACATCTAAGTAAACAACCAATCTTCCCCCTCCCTTTTCATTTTCGCTCATTTTTTACCACTCATAGTTTATTTTCGATAATAAAATTCTTTACTTTAGGATGGAAGACAGTCATTGATTAGAGCAAGTATAACGTAAACCCGCAATCAAAAGGTGTCAGTTTTTGTATGAGAAATGACGGAATTTTCCTCTGATTCAACCGAATTTTGTCTAATCCATTTATTGTAAGACTATAGAATTAGTAGTCAGTCTTAAGCCACCGAGCCTACACAATTTACAACAACAAAATATAATAGTAGACGCATCCAAATCGATTTCTACTAGTTCATATCCTTATTTAAATACAAGGCTGTCTTCGCAAAAATTATGGCTATTTTTCTAGGAATAAAATCCTTGATATAGTTGACTTCGTGCACTTTTCCCAATAAAAAAGCCTAATATAAAAAAGCCAAGGAAGAGAATTTTCTCTTCCTCGGCTTTTTAAAATTATCGACGACGGTTGCGGTTACGCAGGAATGTTGGAATGTCTAGTGCTTCTTCTGTTCCTTGTTGAGAATTATTTTTAGGTTCGGTATTTTGTCCAGTCGTAGATAAATCTTCACGTTTATTTTCTCTTATTCCACTTGATGGGGGTTGTTTAACCTGACCAATCGATGGACGAGATGTTTTCGTTTGTTGAATGGCTACTTCATTGAATCCAGTTGCTATCACTGTCACAACGATTTCATCCTTTAGATCATCGTTAATAACAGATCCAAAAATCATGTTCACCTCTTGATCTGAGGCAGAAGCTACAATATCTGCTGCTTCTTGTACTTCGTATAAACTTAAGTTTGAACCACCAGTAATGTTCATTAACACACCTTGTGCACCATCAATTGATGTTTCTAACAAAGGTGAAGAAATAGCTTTTTTCGCAGCTTCTGACGCTCTATTTTCACCTGCAGCTACTCCAATACCCATTAGAGCTGAACCTTTGTTAGACATGATTGTCTTCACGTCAGCAAAGTCTAAGTTGATTAATCCAGGAACAGCGATCAAATCTGAAATACCTTGAACCCCTTGGCGTAAAACATTATCTGCTTCACGGAAAGCTTCCAACATCGGAGTGCTTTTATCAACAATTTCTAGTAATCGATCATTTGGAATTACAATCAGTGTATCCACGGATTCTTTCATAGATGAAATTCCACCGGCAGCTTGCGTAGCACGCTTTCTTCCCTCAAATGTGAATGGTCTTGTCACTACACCTACTGTTAATGCACCTAAATCTCTAGCGATTTGAGCAATGACAGGTGCAGCTCCAGTTCCGGTTCCACCGCCCATTCCAGCGGTAACAAATACCATATCAGCACCTTCAAGGGCCTCTTCAATTTGCTCTTTGCTTTCTTCAGCAGCCTTTTTACCAACTTCTGGATTTGCTCCTGCACCTAATCCTCTTGTTAGTTTTGAACCAATTTGCATTTTAATCTCTGCTTTTGAAAGGTTTAACGCTTGGGCATCAGTGTTAACGGCAATAAACTCTACCCCTTGTACTCCATGCTCAATCATACGGTTTACAGCATTGTTCCCGCCGCCGCCAACCCCAATCACTTTTATTGTCGCTAATTGATCTAAATTTGTATCAAACTCCAGCATGACAAATCCTCCTAATTCGTTGATATTTCCTATATAAAAACCTATTCAAAGAAATATCCGAATAACTTCTTCATTCGAGAAGAGATCTTTTCTTCTTCTTGCTTTGGTTGTTTAGTTGGTTCATGTGCTTTCACTTGTCTATTCTCACTCTGTTCTACTGGCATTGTTGCTCCACTCACACTTCTTCCTTGTAATTTTGCACTTCTATACGAATACTTGATTAAACCTATAGAAGTTGTGTACTGCGGATCACGCACGCCAATATAGTCAGGAACAGCCACTCGAACTGAGTTCTGAAAAATAATTTGAGCAAGTTCAAGAATACCAGGAATATTTGCCGAACCACCTGTTAAAACGATCCCACCAGGCAAATCGTTTACTCCCATTCGTTTCAGCTCATGAATGACTAACTCAAAGATTTCTTCCAGTCTTGCTTCTATAATATCAGAAATTTCTAGTTGGTTAAATTGCTGATGTTGATCACTACCTATTATCGGAACACTAAATACTTCTTCCTCGTTTGCCATATCATAAAAAGCATGTCCATGCTTTTTCTTAATTTGGTCGGCAGCTTCTGTTGAGGTCCGAAGTCCAATAGACAGATCCTTTGTTAAATGTTCACCACCAACCGGAAGAACCAGCACTTGTTTTAAATGCCCTCCTTCAAAAACTGCTACGGAAGTTGATCCACCACCAATATCAACTAGAACGGAGCCTAAGTTTTGCTCATCTTTTGAAAGTGCCACATAACCTGCAGCAAGAGGTTGGAGAACGATGTCGGTAATTTCGAGGCCTGCTTTTTCAACACAGCGCAGTGTATTATGTAAAATCGTCTTGCTCCCCGTAATTATTGTGCCCTCCATTTCTAAGCGAACACCTATCATTCCTCTTGGATCATTAATTTCATCTAATCCGTCCACAATAAATTGTTTAGGGATCGTATTAATAATTTCTTTTTCAGGAGGAATCGATACTACTTGAGTAGCATCTAAAACTCTCGCTACATCCTCATTGGTAATTTCTCGGTTATCACTTGAAACGGCTACAACACCTTGGCTAGATTGAAGAGTTACATGATTTCCTGAGATTCCGACAATCACTTGGTTAATCTTCATTCCAACCATTCTTTCAGCTTGTTCGACTGCTTTTTTAATCGACTGCACGGTTTCATCTATATCGACGATAGAGCCTTTACGGATTCCTTTCGATTCAACATTCCCAACACCGATAATATTCAACGCATCATTCGCCATTTCACCAATTATTACTTTCACTGCGGATGTACCGATGTCTAGACTAATAAATATTTCATTGCTGTTCATTCTTATGGCACCTCCTTAATAATTCTGAGAAACGTTGAACAACAATTCACAAGTTTCCATATTGAGTATATCTTACATTACAAATATTCGTCATATATAGAATTTTCCCTTTTAAAATCGTTAATTTTTTTCTGATTTTTGACTACTTGTACCCCATTTACTTAAAAGCAATCTTCGAATCACAGCAATATTCTGAAAAAGTCTTACTCCAAAGGCAAAAACTGCTGCTAAGTATAAGTCTACACCAAGATGAACCCCTAGAAAAGCTAAACTTGCAGCTAATAGGATATTAAAGAAAAACCCTGATACAAATACTTTTTCATCATACGTGTTTTGTAAGTATGCTCGTAAACCACCAAATAGAGTATCTAATGCCGCTAAAACAGCAATTGATAAATAATTTGAATACTCCTCCGGAATGCGTAAGTCAGTCAGGAGACCAAAAAACACTCCAAGCAGAAGCCCAATGAAGGGTAACCACATGTAACTAATTTCCTCCTTGTTCGACTGGTTCCATTAACCGAATACGAATCGACTTGTCATATGAAGGTAATTTAATTTCCTGTTTTGGTGAGGAAATAGAGACTTGAAGATTATCTATAAAAAAATCTTCTATTGCCTTGGAAACCTGCATTTGCTTAAACAATTTCTCTGCACTTTCATAATCTTTTGTTATCACTTTTATCTCAAATGGAATGGAAGAAAGGGATACACCATTAACCGTTGTATCTCCATTGATGTCTCGAATCACCGATGTATTAATAATCCGTTGTTCATCTATCGCCAAATGAGAAGCACCAAATTGATTTAACTCATTGATCAACCTTTTTAATAATTGAGGCGAAACGGAAAACACTTTCTGCCCAGGTATCATATCTTTCATCACTGGCTCGACAGAAAGAAGAATACCTGGACCTATCATATCCGTCAAGCCTGCTTTTATTTTTAATTCATTCAAAGTGTCGCGTAAGGCCAACTCTTTACTTGTTTGTCTCTCCGTTTCATACTTTTCAATTGTTTCATCAATGGAACGCATTTCACGTAAAAGCGTGGAGTGCATTTCCTTTTCCTTCACGAGATCTTCTCTTAATTCCCAAATATCACGCGTATCTCGTATGGGTGGTTCCTTAACAGTGCGAAATTGAATGGCGATCATAAAGCCAATGATAATCGATATAACTGTAAAACTAAGCTTATTTCTTTGTCCCAAATGGTTCACCTTGCCCTTATCTAAACCCTCATGACTCTGTAATAACGGGATCCATTACAATAGTACTTTTCATCTCTAAACTAAAAACAATATTATCATTTACTAGTTGATCCTTTACACCGCCTACGATGTTTAAGGCCGATTGCAAAAAGTCAGGCTCTCCAATCGCCGTAATCTCAAAAGGAGCAGGGAACTGTTCACCATCAACCGTGATAACAGGACCATTACAAATAATATAAGAACTATGAGATAATCGTTTCCCATTAATCGCAACCGCAGTGGCCCCTGATATATATAGTTCATTTATTACTTTAAATACATGGTGTTCATGAACAATATAGTTATTAACATTTTCTTCGCTAGGGTTATAATCGCCATCAGCTAAAATAACTTTTACACCAGGTCCCTTCGCCTTTACTTCCCCTAAAAAAAGACGGTACTTATTCGCATCCTCTACTAAATTGAAAAAGATTTCTTCTTCTTCTGATAATTCATTTTCATGCTCGCTAACTTCATTTCGCTTTTGAAAAAGCTCATCTTGTAACATATTATTGGTTTCTGACTGAGAGATAATTTGAGTTCTTAAATTATCTTCTTCTCTCCATTGCAAACTGGTCGGAGAATGGTGCTCTTCTTCATTTTGGCGAGTTTGACTATAAGAAAAAGACAGCATAAACCCTAATACTAGACAAACAAAAGACAAAATAACATACTTACTCTTCATTACTTATTCCCTCATCTTCTTGTGGTGCTTCTTGTTCATATTCTTGAAAAAACGAACCTACCTCTAAATCAATGACCCCCTGTGCTCCTGCATCAATTTGATTTACAATTGACGGGTAATGCACTAACTTCTCTGCAAGTGTGCGAATCGTAGCACTAACTTCGTATCCATCATTCATATACAATGTGATATGATACGTATCCGTTTCCTTAGGCGAGTAGATAATTTCTGAAATACGGTATTTAATATCCTGAGGAATTTGCTGTAACTGGCGCACAATATCATTAATAATTTCTTTCTTATCAAATTGACGAAGCACAGGCATTGGCACTGTCATTTCATACTCAACGTCTAGAACTTGCCCACTTTCTAGGACAGGCTTAAAAACATTATCTTTTAATAAGACCGCCTCTTGCTTATATTCTTCGACTACAATCGTAAACGAATTAGGAAGATTAAATTCAACATAAGCTGTTTTCACTTCAGACAAAGATTCGATTTCTTTGGCCACTTCCTTCTTATTCACTTTCCACACGCTCGATCCAATTTCTATGCTTGACTCGTCCCTTATAAAGGCAGCATCTACCATCTTGTTCCCTTCAACTGAAATATCAGTTACTTGACTCCAGGGAGACTGTATATAAACAACTGATGCAATAAGAAGAAAAAACAAAGTTAATAAAAAAGTTAAGCGTCGACTCGTTTTCTTTTTTCTTGCTTGTTTTAATTTCGGAATTCGATCCTCAAGAGAAACAATTTTTCCTTTCTCCATCTTGTTCCCTCCACCTAAAAAAGTTCTTCCTACCTCTAAAAAAAGGAAGGACAACAATATTCGAAAGTTGACCTTTGCTTATTGGCAATAAACACGTACTTTTTTAGTGTAATTACCTTTATTTTATATGAAGGAGGATAAGGTTAAAAGAGGATTTATGTATTTTCCTATAAAACTTCTTTCTGTCTACTTCAATTGATCTACTTGAGTATATAAGAATAGGGATTTCATAGCTGTTGGAATCCCAATCATGCTATAAAAAGAATCAAATCAGATGAGCAACCTCTAATATGTTCCTTATCTTACTATAATTTAAACCCGACTATAGTGGTTTTTGACGAATGTAACCGAAATGTAATGATTGTCGTCGAACAAAAAAAGAAAAAGGGAACAATTTAGCCCCCTTCCTAGAAACGTGAATACCGACTAATATTTAACAAAACACCTATTGCAACCAGCATCAACGTCAAGGAGGAACCACCATAACTTAAAAATGGAAGTGTTATCCCTGTGACTGGCATTAATCCGGTTACTACTCCTACATTGATCATAACCTGGATGGCAACCATGGAAACGATTCCTACTGCAAGAAAGCTTCCAAACAAATCTGTTGCACCTAAGGAGATCCGAATTCCTCTCCATAACAATAGGGCAAACAACAAGAGAACGAAACTACCTCCAATGAAACCTAATTCCTCCGCAATGATTGCAAAAATAAAGTCATTCTGAGGTTCAGGAAGGTAAAAATATTTTTGCCTGCTCTCACCTAATCCTAAGCCAAATAACCCTCCCGGTCCGATTGCATATAGGGATTGAATCATTTGAAAACCACTTCCTAGAGGATCTTCCCACGGATCTAAAAATGAAGTAATTCGCTTCATTCTATATGGTGCTGATGCGACCAACCCAACAAATCCAAGTAAACCAAGCACACCTAACCAAGCAAAGTGAGAAATTTTGGCACCAGCAATAAAAATCATAACCACACAAGTCCCTACCATTACCGTGCCTGTACCTAAATCAGGTTGGAGCATAATTAGTCCAAAAGCTGTAAAAACTAACAATAGCGAAGGAAGAACACCTTTTCGGAAAGAGGTGATATATTTTTGGTCTTGAGACAAGTATTTAGCTAAAAAGGCAATCATGGCAAGTTTCATAAATTCTGAAGGTTGAATGGAAAAAGCACCTACCCCAATCCAACTTCTCGATCCATTTCTCTCCATTCCAATTCCAGGTATTAATACCGCAACCAATAAGATAAAACAAACAATCACTGCGATTTTTGCCCAATTTCTCCAAGTCCAGTAGTCTATTTTCATAACAAAGAACAAGGCAACAAGCCCTACCCCTGCAAACAATAGTTGACGTTTTACGAAAAAGAATTCATCCCCAAATTTAAATTCTGCCCATACTGCACTAGCACTATAAACCATGATTAAACCAAGAGACAATAATCCAAGTGTTACAAGAAGTAGAACAAAATCTGGGTTTGATTTTTTTACGGGCACAATAAACACCTCTATACACAGATTAGAGCCAGGTTAATGTCCCTTCCTACTAAAAATAGAATAAGAAAATAGAGACAAGCCCTTATTTTAGTTTATGCACCGCTTGAATAAACATGTCACCACGTTCTTCAAAAGTTTTGTATTGATCCCACGAAGCACAAGCTGGAGATAATAAGATGACATCTCCTTCTGCAGATAAATTATAAGCTGCAGGGACGGCACTTCCTACATTATCGACAGAAATAATCTGATCTATCCCTGCTTTCACTGCAGTTTCTTCCCATTTCTTTGATGTTTGACCAAAGGTGATCATTCCCTTTACATTTTTTAAATAGGGAATCAGTTCGTCAAAACTTTGACCACGATCTAATCCACCTGCTAGTAAAATGACTGGTTGCTCAAATGCTAAGAGAGCACTTTTGGTTGCGAGCGAGTTTGTTGCTTTTGAATCATTATAAAATTTTCTCCCGAATCGTTCTGCTACAAATTGAGTTCGATGTTTCACCCCGGCAAATTGGGTTAAGATTGAGACTATCGCCTCATTCTCCACCCCTAGGATTTTACAAACACAAATAGCGGCCAGAATATTTTCTGAGTTGTGTTTTCCTGGCAGAACTACATTCTCTAATTCAATAATTTCTTCTTCGTTATAAAAAAGCGATCCGTCTTTTATATAGCCTCCTCGCTTCAAAGTTGTTTCCGTTGAGAAAAACACTGTTTTAGCAAGACTTCCTTGAAATAACTCATTCAAGGCGGGTTGGTCTGCATTCAGGACCAAAAAATCTTCTTCCGTCTGGTTTTTAGTAATATTCTCTTTGGCTTTCGCATACTCCCTTTTGCTTCCATGATAATCTAAATGTGCTTCATACAAATTTGTCATAACTGCAATTTTGGGACGGAATGATTCAATTCCCATCAATTGGAAGGATGATAATTCAACCACCATCGTATTCTTCTCAGTTGCCTCTTGAGCAACTTCAGAGGCAACTGTACCTATGTTACCCGCTATTAACGGACTTCTTTGAGCTTCTTGTAACATTTCATAAATAAGAGTAGTTGTTGTCGTTTTCCCATTCGTCCCTGTAATGCCAATCATCGGTGCTTCTGATACTTCGTAGGCTAACTCAACTTCTGTTAAAATAGGAATCCCTTTAGCCAGTGCACCCGCAACGATAGGGTTGGTATAGGGAATTCCTGGATTCTTCACTATGTACTCAAATCCTTCATCCAATAAGTCAATCGGGTGTCCGCCGCAAATGACTTTTATTCCTTCAGCTAACAACCCTTTTGCTTCTGGATTTTCTGGTAATGTTTTAAAGTCATTGACTGTAACAAACGCTTCGAGCTTGTGAAGCAATCTAGCCGCACTGACACCGCTTTTCGCCAATCCTAAAACCAATACTTTTTTGTGCTGATATTTTGTCGTTTCTCTCATCACAACCACACCTCGATATAAATAGCTAACACTGCACATACTAACCCTACTAACCAAAACGTGGCTACAACCCGCCATTCAGACCATCCTACAAGCTCATAGTGATGGTGAAGAGGACTCATTCTAAAAATCCTTTTTCCAGTAGTTTTGAAGGAAATTACTTGTAATATGACACTCATCGTTTCAACTACAAACACTAAACCAATCAAGATTAATAAGATTTCAACTTTTAATAAAATTCCTATCGTGGCAAAGGCACCACCAAGCGCGAGTGATCCTGTATCCCCCATAAATACTTTTGCAGGGTGAACGTTAAACACTAAAAAACCAAGTACAGCACCAGCTACAGCCACAGAAAAGACTGCAATATCATATTGCGACTGGCTCCACGCTAATACCGCTAATGCGCCGAAGGCAATGGCTGCCGTGCCTGATACTAAACCATCGAGACCGTCCGTTAAGTTCACAGCATTTGAAAATCCGACTAACCAAAATATAATGAATAGGACATAAAACCATCCCAAGTCGAGCGACATATTCGTTAATGGAATACTTACTTCAGTTGAAAAACTATTTTGCACAAACACCACATAGAAAATGATTGAGATCACAATTTGACCAACTAATTTTTGTTTAGAGGTTAACCCAAGATTTCGCTTCATTACCACTTTGATAAAGTCATCTAAAAATCCTAGTAAGCCAAAACCTAAAGTTACTAATAAGAGTAAATACATTTCTACTCCTGGAGCTGAAAATTTCAACGTCATAACGAAGGTCGTAATCACAATCGATAAGAGAATGACGACGCCACCCATCGTTGGAGTACCCGTTTTTTTCAAATGTGATTTCGGTCCTTCTTCCCGAATGCTTTGGCCAAACTTTAGTCGTCGTAAAAAAGGAATAAAGAGAGGGGATAAGACAACAGTGATTAAAAACGCCATCACAATGGAAAAAATGATCACTTGCTCTAACATGTCTACCCCCTCCTTTCTAGCTGAGTAACTAAGTTCATCATTGTAATGACTTCGTCCACTGTATTTTGTTTATTGTTTGTATTTTGTTTATTGTTTGTATTTCTGTTTAATTTTAGTAAAACTTGTTTATTAACAACCAATTTCGTCATCTTCTCCCACTTTTCTTTCTGCAATATTTTCTTATAGTCTTGTAATAATAAGAATAGAAATGTTACTGGATGTTCAACAATAAAGACTGGAAAGTGATTAGGAAGCCACCGCGGAAGGGCTTGATCTGCCGAAATAACAACTGCAATACAGCCATTTTCCATTGCTGTTTTTATCTTTGTACAATCATTCGATAAAAATAATCCTTTCGGCATCTTTGTCTCTTCATCTAGTGAAAGGGTATGAAAGCAAATTCTCTGCTCTTTCAACCCATGTTCTTTCACTGAAAATTTTCGTATTTGTTCAATTCCGATCATACTCTACAAGCTCTTTAAGAGCTTCCTGACTCACGGACACATCATCAAATTCTAAAACATCTGTTCCAATGAGCTGATAACTTTCATGACCTTTTCCTGCGATAATAATTACATCGGATTTTTCCCCTTGTAATATGGCAGTGGTTATCGCCTGTTTCCGATCGACGATTGACGTATACTTCCCTACAATTCCTCCCCTTTCCATATCTTTGATAATACGGAGTGGATCTTCAGTTCTAGGATTATCTGTGGTGAAAATGGCATGATCAGCGAATTGACAGGCAACTAGAGCCATTTGAGGTCTTTTTAGTTTGTCTCGATCTCCTCCACAACCAACGACAACCCATACTTTCCCTTTTACAAACTTTTTAATCGTTTCAAGTACGTTTTTTAACCCGGCAGGTGTGTGCGCATAATCCACGATAACCATAAAGTCTTGGCCTTCTTGAATTAATTGAAAACGACCTTTTACTCCACTGAAGGATTTCATGCTTTCAACCATTTTCCCCAAAGGAATTTTCTCGATATACCCCGCGGCTATGGCAGCTAGTAGATTATAAACGTTGAATTCACCAACGATCGGAACCGTCACGTTTCTTTCCTCAGAAGGTGTTTGCAACGTAAACGTTGTACCATATTGATTCATATCGATATTCTTCGCCATAAAGTCCGCATTATTCCGAATACCATAGGTGAGGACATGAGCGGCTGTTGATTGGTAAAAGAAACCAGCCTCTGGGTCATCTATATTTAATATCGCATACTTCGGACGACTCGTGCTATAGGAATTCCCTAATTGAGAAAATAATAACCCCTTTGCATATCGATACTCTTCCATCGTACCATGATAATCGAGGTGATCTTGTGATAAATTCGTAAACACTGCCACATCAAAATCACACCCATGCACCCTACCTTGAACTAAAGCGTGGGAGGACACTTCCATTATGGCATGAGTCCCCTGTTCTTGTACTAACTTTGAAAAAAAGGGTTGTAAATACAAACTATTAGGTGTGGTATTCGACATAGTCGTTTCTTCTGAACCGATTCGACTATACAAAGTACCGACCAATCCGGTTTTCTTGGATGCATCGCGTAATATTTTTTCAATCATATGCGACGTGGTGGTCTTGCCATTTGTTCCGGTAATGCCGATTAAGGATAGCTTCTTGCTTGGCTGCCCATAGAAGTGATCTGCCAAAATAGCCATGGCTTTTCTTGTATTCTCAACAACGAGACAAGGAACGTTGTTGAGTAGAGGTTTCTCAGTTACAACCGCAACCGCTCCAGACTCAACCGCTTCATTCACAAAATCATGACTGTCGATTTTTTCACCTTTTATACAAAAGAAGAGGTCGCCTTGTTTTACATCCGAATGATGGTCTTTAAGTTGATGAATAAGGGGGTTTCCTGCTCCGTGCAGAGAGTACAAAGGCAATACTTTGATCAAAGTATGCAGTTTCATCGTTTCAACTCCTCATTTTAAAAAGCAGCCCATTCTATTTTACAAAAAAACGTTCTTGAAAGCTATGATGCATTTTCATATTTTACTTATAGCTTATTCGGAAAGGGCTAGGCATTATCCCATAAACTTATCTATTGGAGAAAAACTCGAATAGTACTTCTCTCTTCTACCTTTACACCGGGAAGAGGAGATTGCGTGACTACCTTATCCCCCTCTCCTGAAATATCTAAATTTAAATTGTAAAGTTGTTGAGACAATTCCTTTTTCGTTAAGCCTTTGAGGTCAGGAACCTCCACTAGTGGGACATCATCCCATTTTGCTTTTTTTTCAATTTGATCTTTACGTGGCTGAACTTCAAGGGCAGACATTATATCTTCAATCATATTCCCTACGATTGGAGCCGCAACAACGCCTCCAAATTGAACGGTATTTTTCGGGTTATCGACCGCTAAATAGACCACCACTTGAGGGTCATCCATTGGGGCGACTCCCATAAATGAAACAATATGATTATTCTCAAGATATTTTCCTTCGTCGACTTTTTGTGCGGTTCCCGTTTTTCCACCTACCCGATAAGAATCGACAAACGCACCACGACCAGTTCCAACTGCTACAACACTTTCTAAGGCATGGCGAATTTCATCGGAAGCTTCTTTTGAAATGACTTGTCGTTTGGCAATTGGCGAATTTCTCATCACCACTTCCCCTGTTTGAGGATCCACTAATTCTTTGGCAATATAAGGCTGATACAAGGTGCCACCATTTACAGCCGCAGAAACGGCCGCTACTTGTTGAATCGGCGTTACAGCCACCCCTTGCCCAAATGCGGTTGTCGCAAGTTCAACAGGACCTACTCGGTCAAGGTCAAATAATATGCCCGTCCCTTCCCCTTGTAAATCAATGCCGGTTTTTTCTCCAAAACCAAAATCTTCAATATACTTAAATAGCGTCTCTTTCCCTAGCCGCTCCCCTAGTTCAACAAAACCTGGGTTACATGAATTTTGGACAACTTCTAAATATGTCTGATCCCCATGACCTCCTCGACTCCAGCAATGCAGGGTTGATCCTGCGACTTCGGTATAACCCGGATCATAAAAATGTTCATTTTCTAAGTCCACCAAATCTTCTTCAATCGCTGCTGCTAACGTGATAATTTTAAAGGTGGAGCCCGGCTCGTATGTGCTCCAAATCGGTAAATTCCGATTATACACTTCTTGGGGCACTTCTTGAAAGTTAGCCGGATCAAAAGTCGGTCGAGAAGACATTGCTACTATCTCACCGGTGTTAGGGTTCATCGCTATGGCGATGATACCATCGGGATCATATAGCGCTTGCGCATTATCCAATTCCCGTTCCATAATGGTTTGTACTTTTTTATCGATCGTTAATCGCAAATCTAGACCATCAACCGGTGGAGCAAAATCGTCTGCCATGTTTGGCATTCCTTTCCCTTTAGCATCGGCATAAAATTGAACCGACCCTCTTTCCCCGCTCAATTCTTTATCGTAGTATTTCTCTAAACCCATTAACCCTTGATTATCTATTCCCGCAAAACCTAGAACATGAGAAAGATAACTACCATTTGGATAGTATCTAGTTGAATCCTCGGCAATATAAACACCTTTCAATTTTAAATCTTCAACTTCTTGCGCTTTTTCATAAGAAATTTTTCTTCCTTCTGGAATACGTTCAATACTAGTCTTTTTCGTGATATGTCCGTAAGCTTTTTCTTTTGACATATTTAAGGTAGCAGCCAAAATTTCCGCTGTTTTGACGGGGTCCTCAATTTGTCTCGGCACCACGTAAACCGTCGGAGAACTTTGATTAGTCGCTAATTCTGCTCCATTCCGATCAAGTATTTTTCCTCGCTCCGGTTCAAAAGGAATATTCCGACTCCACGAATCCTTCGCTAAACCGGTCAGTTCATTTCCTAAGAAAAATTGAACATACCCAAGCCGAAAATCAATCACAGCAAAGATCATAATCCCTATCAGAAACGTATAAGTCAACCGCTTTCTAACAGTAACATTTGATACTCTCTTCATCTTGTCCCTCCTCATCCTATCAGTTCAATATATGCTTGTACCAAATGAGATATGAAAAAGGAACGGTGTAAGTTACCGATACTGTGAAACACTATTCGTCGAAGACAAAAAACAGCAAAACAACTAGACTAACGAAAAGTGGAAGTAGTTTCCCTGGCGTGCTAGACAAATGGCTTTTCACGGAGTAGATCCTATGTAGTTACACATGCCTTAAGCCTCTAGAAGCCGCATCTACATATAGAAATTTATAACCGTCCGCCCAACCTTGTAATGACCTCACCCTCACTAATATCCAAGCAAAAAAGCTACCTAATGAAAGGCAGCTTTTAGTTAAGTGGAGCAGACTCCAAATCTACTTCACTACTTGAATTTTGCATACTTTGCAGAGGTGTTTCTAGGGTTACTGTCAACAAATCTCCTTTTTGTATAGTTGATTGACTAGCTAAATTCTGCTTTACGACGAAACCACTTCCGGTCATATTAAAGCGTAGTCCCGTTGCGTTCACTACTTTTAATACATCACGCAATGCCCAACCCGTCATATCGGGAATGATAGCCTCACCTTCTGTTTTGATAATCACTTTTTCTCCGGATAGAACCTTCTCCCCACTACTTGGATAGACGTCTTTAATCGTTGAGCCTTTCCCAATAATAACTGGCTCTAATGAAAGGTCAGTTAGTTTTTTCGAGATATCTTTAACCGAGCGTCGCTGAATGTCTGGAATAGTGACTTCATTCGTATCAACAGACTCATCAGGTTCAATGTTTAAGTATTTTAAAGAGTTTTGCATTACAGGATTAAACACCTTCGACACTGGAATAGAACCAAATTCATCACCAGGAAAATTCGGTTGTTGAATCGCAACATACACGATCAACTGTGGATCCTCTGACGGAGCCATCCCCAGGAAAGAAAACAAGTAATCTGTTCTTGATCCACTTTTATCTAGATATTTCCCGGTATTAGGATCTGCAATTTGTGCGGTCCCTGACTTCCCTGAAACTTGATAACCTTCAATATCAAAATATTTCCCAGTCCCATCAGGAGAGGTCACAGTCGTTTCAAGGTATTCACGAACTAATTTAGCTGATTCAGGTGAAATAGGTTCTCCAACAACAGTAGGTTTGTTTTCCTTAACAATTTCATTGGAGCTAGGGTTCACAACTTTTCGAATGACATAGGGCTTCATCATTTTTCCATCATTTGCGATTGCCGATTCCGCTTGTATAATTTGCAGCGGTGTCAATGTTGTTCCTTGCCCAAAGACGGTGGTCACTTTCTCTATTGGGTAATGATAGAGTATTTGACCTGATGCTTCATTCGGTAATTCAATTCCTGTTGGCACACCAAAATGAAAACGATCTAAATATTCACGGTAAGTTTCTTCGCCCATTAATTCCAGCAAATACGCAAAGGCAACGTTAGAAGAATGTTGCACACCTTCAAGAAACGTGATTACGCCCCAACCATTTCCGTAGTTATGATCCCGAATTGGTACGTCCCCAACATAATAGGTACCCGATTGATACGTTGCATTTGGGTTGAACGAACCTGAGTCAACAGCTGCAGCTAAAGAAAATGATTTCATCGTCGAACCAGGTTCAATGGAAGCTTCGACAACTTCATTCTTCCAATTATCTAACCCAATCCTTGTATCAGGATGAAAGGTTGGACGCTGACCCATTCCTAAAATCTCGCCTGTTTTTGGGTCTGCGACAATAGCGATCATTTTTTCTGGTTTATACTCTGCCTCAACTCGGCTCAAGGCGTCTTCTAAAAAGGTCTGAATTTTGTTTTCAAGTGTTAAATGAACATCAAACCCATCCTGAGGTGGAGTCATTAATTCTTCTCCGTTTGGAAGAAGATACCCCCATTTATCCGAATCATATTGAATTTTTCCGTCTACACCCGAGAGCATGTCGTTCAAGCTGCTTTCTATCCCCATCTTCCCTGACGTGACCATCTTGCCGTCGACTTCTTCGCTCATTACAAATCCAATTAAGTGAGAGGCAAATGTACCATTTGGATAGAAGCGTTTTGATTCTTCAATAAATGAAATTCCCGGAAGGTTCTTCTCAGCTAATTCATTTTTAATGAAAGAAGGAATGTCCCTTCCAGCAGCCCCAAACTCAACTTGTTTTGCACCTTTTTTTGTTAAACGCGCAAAAATTCCGGTTTCGCTCATCTCAATATATTGAGATAAAATCTCAGCAGTTTTTCGTGGATCCGTCACATGATTTGGGTTCTCAATATCTGCTGTTAAAGAACTATCTAAAACCGCAATTAATTTGTAGGAAGTGGATTCTTCTGCTATCACTTGACCATTTTGATCGTAAATCGTTCCGCGTTTTGATTCCAATATGCGGTTTTTCGCATATTTCTCTGCCGCTTCAGCAGAAAGCACTCGGCCTTCCACTTCTCCTGTTACTTGTATAGTTACAAACCTAACAATTAATAAAAAAAAGAGCAGACCGAATATCGAAAACAATATTCCTGCTCCTATTTTCCTCGCAACTCTTCTCTTCATCATCGTGATTCAACAACCTTAATATTTTCTTCCTTTAAATCTAATCCTGACCGCTTTGCTTTTTCTAAAATTCGGTCATACTCGCTTAGTTCACCTATTTGAACTTTAAGATTTTCATTAACCTTTTGTTGTGATTCAATCGAGGATTCCACCTCTTGAATGCCTTTATTCACCTCATAAATCGCTGCCTGAGTAGTCACTATTTGAACAGCCAAAAAACTGACAATGGCAATTAGAATCGAGAAAAGTAGTTTTTCTCCGGCTGTAAACAATCTTTTTGCAACTCGGGGTTTTGAGGTTGGTTGTTTAGATGGTTGAACATGAGTGACGGTTTGATCTTGATATTTTCTCGCAAGATTACTCATTTAGATTTCCCCTCTCTCCTCCATTTTCGCTATCATTTATTTTTTTCTGCAATTCTTAACTTTGCAGACCGAGCCCGATTATTGCTCTCTAACTCTTCTTCCGAGGGTAAAATCGGCTTTCTGGTTACGAGCTTTACTGTTGGCTGATACCCTTCAGGTATGATGGGTAAACCCGGCGGAAGATCTGGACCTTTTGCTAAATCTCTAAATACCGATTTACAAATTCGGTCTTCTAATGAATGGAAAGTAATTACACTGATTCTTCCGTTTTTTTTCAGGAGATCAATAGCCTGCTTAATAGAATCTTC
Organism: Bacillus sp. 2205SS5-2; assembly: GCF_037024155.1. Classification (NCBI taxonomy): domain Bacteria; kingdom Bacillati; phylum Bacillota; class Bacilli; order Caryophanales; family Bacillaceae; genus Bacillus; species Bacillus spongicola. Next base: position 121,058 of record NZ_JAYKTS010000007.1, on the reverse strand, counting down.
AAAAACACCCAATTCATTATTTACTGCAATTCGAATTGCCTGAAAGACTCTTTTCGCTGGATGGCCACCTTTTCGCCTTGCTGGAGCGGGTATTCCCTCTTTTATTAAATCCACCAATTCTCCTGTGGTATTAATCGGAGCTAGTTCTCGAGCTGCTTCAATTTTCCGGGCAATTTGTTTAGAAAATTTTTCTTCTCCATACTGAAAGAAGATTCGAACGAGCTTCTCGTATGACCACTCGTTCACCACATCAAAAGCAGACACATCTCCTTCAAGGTCCATTCGCATATCTAACGGGGCATCATGATGGTAGCTAAATCCACGCTCGGGGGTATCTAACTGAGGAGATGAAACTCCAAGATCATATAAAATCCCATCAACTTTTTCAATTCCTCTATCATTTAATTCTCTTTTAATATGCTGGAAATTCGACTGAATGAAAGTCACTTTAGCTTCATAAGGAGCTAATTTCATCTTGGCATAATTAAGGGCCGTTTCATCTTGATCGAAAGCAAATAAATGTCCATCTGGATTTAGTTGAGAAAGTAAGTATTCACTATGACCTGCTCCGCCTAACGTACAATCCACATAAATCCCATTTGGCTTAACGTGTAAACCATCTACTGTCTCTTTTAATAACACTGTTGTATGAGTAAACATGTTTTTCAACCTTTCCAATCGAATAATTCGCCTTAAATATCAATTCCAATCATATTTTCGGCAAGCTCTGCAAAGGAGTCCTCTGATTGTGTAAAGTAGTCTTCCCATAATGTCTTACTCCAAATCTCAATTCGATTGGAAACACCAAGAACCACACACTCTTTTTCAAGTTTCGCATACGTTGTGAGAGTTGACGGCAAATTAATTCTTCCCTGCTTGTCCAATTCGCACTCTGTAGCACCTGAAAAGAAAAATCGAGTAAAAGCACGAGCATCTTTCTTCGTAAGTGGTAATACTTTTAACTTTTCTTCTAGTAGCTTCCATTCATCCTGAGGATATCCAAACAAACATTGGTCCAATCCACGAGTTATCACAAAAGAATCACCTAAGTGGTCACGGAATTTCGCGGGAACAATAAGTCGTCCCTTTTGATCAATCGAATGATGGTATTCTCCCATGAACATAAGCTACCCCCACTTTCACCCATAACTTTACCACATCCCCCCACTTTTCACCACTTCTTTTTGTGAATATCTTGGCATTTTTATGTAAGGCTCCTTTCGTATACATTCTGGCTTTTTTCATCTAATTTTTGACTAAATCCTCCATTTCATTGTTGATTTCTATCAAAAACAGACGGATCTAGCTGCAGTGGCTTGCGGCTCGGGGTCAAATGAATAACCCTCCAGCGATGCAGGCATCACCTCCGAGTTCTTCATTTGCCTAACGCCGCTGGGCAGCCACTTCCGCTTTTCGTGATCCAGCTGCGGTGGCTAGGGACTCGGGCATTTGTCAGACCACTGCGTGAAGCAGGCTTCACTACGTGTTCTGCCAGATGCCTGCCGTCCCTGGGCAGCCACTTCCGCTTTTCGTGATCCAGCTGCGGTGGCTAGGGACTCGGGCATTTGTCAGACCACTGCGTGAAGCAGGCTTCACTACGTGTTCTGCCAGATGCCTGCCGTCCCTGGGCAGCCACTTCCACTTTTCGTGAATGATGCCCGAAACAAAGCTATCACAGATGATTAACTGAAACGAAAAGCCACAATCTTTGCAAAAACAGCCTTATGTAAAACAAAAAACTTATCCACTTGTGGATAAGTTTTTATCTTTTCACCGATCTAGTTCACTTGTTTATAACGGGATGACATGGAAAAAGAACGAAAGAACACCCTCTTTAATTAGCGCTTTTTCCGCAAAATTCTTGCTTTTCACAGATGGGTATCTTCTATTAATTTGAATGATTTCTATGAATTTTTTCCGAACGAAAACAGTACGAATATCGACAATTGAATTCAATAGCAACATTTTATACGAATTCAATCTTTGAATAAAATGCGCAGGCATCTCCCTCAAACTTGATTAAACATGAATCAAGTTATGCGTTCCGTCCCATGTGTAAGGTAAATCTAACAAATCTGTAACAAAAGATTCTCCATATTTGTTAAGAAAGTAAAATACATTCCAAACTCTTTCTTGTGGCGCATCCTCAGGAAGAAGTGCCGCAGTAATCCGGTCATATTTGTCGAGAACTACCTTTTCTCTGAATAGAATACTCTTTTCAATCTTGTTCTCTAAAAAATGAAGTTGATTAAGATGAATTGCAAGATTCTTTTCAACTAACGGAATCAGGCCTTTTTCTATTGTTTCAGCTCTCAAGGTTATATTCTCATACTGTTGAGCAAGAAATTGTTTTGTTTGATCAAGGTAAGTCTGTAACTCTTCATCTTTTATACTTCCAATGAACGCAGCTTTGTCTTTCTTTAATCCGTCACGAATAACCAAGTCCGCTTCTTTATCAAGTTCTCTTAACAGCTGTTGAATCTCCCGCTCTACAAATGTAATGTTTTGCCTCGGGACTATCGGAGGCATCTTTAAGTCCATTTCTTCGAAGCTCTTCTTTAATTCTCCCCAATAAGCGATTTCCCCTGGTCCTGCTATGAAGGCCAATGTCGGAAATAACCATTCCTGCATTAATGGTCGAGTAACAACATTATTACTAAACATATGAGGACTCTCTTCTAAAAGTAAACGCAACTGATCCATACTCCAGTTTATCTGAGTATTTTTCCCTACACCCCCATTTGGAGTCATCTCTAGCAAAAGCCGCTCTCCTTTATGTTGTACAAACAAATTCATACTTTGTTTGGACGCTTCAATCATCGGTTGAAATCCATCGTCTTGGATTTGGGTTTGTTGAAGGAGAAGTTTGCCCGTAATGGCTGAATGTTTTTCAAGTAATTGTCGAAAGAAAGGGGCTTCTATTTCACGTAATGATGGGTTTGCAGAATCAATAATCAATAGTCCCTCATCTTTAAAAAGTTCCATAACAATATAACTAAACAAGTCGACGATTGAAGTTGTCGATTCAATCGCAACTTCAATAAACTTCAATAAATCATTCGTGTAGAATGTTTCGCCGAAGTGCTCGAATACGGACCGAATCCAATTACTCATTTTATCTTTATCAAATTCTAACGAGGAGACCATCTGTTTTTCCAAGTTGCTTTCCGGATAACTCAGTTTAAAAGACTTTCCTTCATCAAAGGCAAACACATGATTAATCTCTTGATAATCGTGGTCCTCACCAGCAATCCAAAAGACTGGGATAACTGGTACATTCAACGCTTGCTCTTGTTGTTTGGCAAGCACAATAATAGAAATAATCTTATGTATAGAATAAAGTGGACCAGTTAAGAGACCGGCCTGTTGGCCACCTATCACAACAACTCCATTTGTTTTTAATTTCCGTAAGGAATCATTCACTTTTTCTGACGAAGGAAAGGGGTTCATATAATCTTCGATACATTTTGCTAGTTTTCTTCGTTGAAAATCCCGCATCTCTAGGTCTTTGACCCTCTGTTCATAAAGAGAAGATTGACTTAGGTCATAATGAAAATAATCGGTAACAGGCTTTTCCTGGTGTAAGTATAGTGAGGCAAAACGATTTGTTGCCGGAATTGAGAACTTCTCCAGTTCCATAGTGTTGTAACTCCTTTACTTTGCTTCTAAAATGCTAAATATCAGTATAGCATTCTCTATTAATAAAAGAAAAAAACTTGCTTAAATGGTCATGAGAATTCTAGACACTACCCCGTATAAAAGCAAAAAAACATATGCTAAGCTTAACAACAAAAAACTCACTCTCCATAATCCCTTAAATAATTTAGGAAATATTATTTCTTTTTTCACTTTCCAATACATCAAAACGAACAAGGTTGCCATCACTAGCATCATCAGCACAAGCAACCATATATAAGAACGCTCCCAAATAGTCAAAATGATAAAATGAACAGAAAAGAACAAAAACACTGTTGATGTATCAATCGCAACATTAACAGCTTTTCGGTGGTTCTTAGTGGATTGTTTCATAATAATAAAGACAAAAAAATACACCAAAAAGGGCATCGTAACCAAAAAACCACCAACAGATGAAAAAATAAGTGTCATATTCGCTTCCCCCTCTTTAACTCCTCTCCTTGAATACTTTTCACTAATAGCGGAATGAGGTGAAGAGTGCTCTTATTCTTTTCTGCTTGTAGAAGAACAAATCCAAGAATTGCATCGATTTCTGTTTGCCTTCCGTTCTCAAGATCTGCCAACATGGAAGAACGATTGTGATACGTATTTTGACACACAGTAACAATTTTCTCCATTGAACATAGATCTGATAAATCCCCAAACACTACCTCAAGTTCCCTATATAAATCCTGAGCAATTGAAAAAAAATGCGGATTCTCAACTAACTCACCGTTAGAGACTTTAAAAAGCGCTGTCAATGGATTGATTACCGAATTGATAACCAGTTTCTCGAGTAGAAGAGTGTTGTAATTTGACGCATACTCAAAAGGGAACTCCTTCTCAAAAAGATTTATGGACGAATAAACGGGGTCCTTCTCTCCTTTAAAGACGGAAAGGCTCGTCTTCCCTTCCCCTCTATGAGATACAGACGTATCATCAAGACGTGTTGCTCCATGACTCACAGTCCCAACAAAAATACTTCGAGCTGGAAGGTTGCTCAAATTCTGCAAATGATTCATTCCATTTTGCAAAAAAATTAACGTCGTCTCAGGAGCTAAGTCGTGAAGAGTAGGGAGAATTTGATCGAGTTGATACTGTTTTACAGTAATAAACACCACCTCAAAGTCATTTTGTTGAAGCATTGTAGAAAACGGCATAGCTGTAATCCTTACTTTTCTAGAGGTATCTGAAACCGTAAGTGTCAGTCCTTTTTCATTCAATTGCTTAGCTTGATTTTGTCTGCGGGTAAAGAGGGTAACTGAATGTCTTTCTTGTAAATACGCGGCATAGAGCATTCCAATCGCTCCAGAACCAACAATGGCAATTTTCAACATCATTCTCTTCCTTTTTTATAATCTATAGGTAATGTAACGAACCCATGACGTTCATTCAATTAATCTTACTAAAAACTTGACCTGATTGATTCTTAATTATTCTTAATACTCTAATTATAGACATATTTAGCTTTCTTTGTCTTGTGCATAAATAAAAAAACGCATGATATGAAAGTTCATATCATACGTTGAGGCTTTAATTAGACAGGATAAACAGGGTGTTTCCGCTCACTAAATACCACTTCTTTTGTCGAATATAATGCAAAGCGGCGACTAAGAACACTTCTTAACTCATTCGGTTCAACAATGTCATCGATGATTAATTCGGATGCTAATTTATAAACATCAATGTGCTCTTGGTATTCCTTTTGCTTTTCCTGAACAAATTGTACTTTTTCTTTTGGGTCTTCGATCGCTTCAATTTTATTTGAATACACCGCATTAACCGCAGCCTCTGGTCCCATTACTGCGATTTGAGCCGACGGCAATGCAATACAGCAATCAGGTTCAAAAGCCGGACCTGCCATTGCATACAAGCCTGCTCCATACGCTTTTCGAACGACAACCGAAATTTTCGGAACCGTTGCTGAACTCATGGCAGCAACAAGTTTAGCACCATGACGAATAATACCAGCTCGTTCTACCTTAGTACCAATCATAAACCCTGGTACATCTGCTAAAAAGAGAAGCGGAATATGGAAAGCGTCACATAAGGTTATAAATTTGGCCGCCTTATCGGCAGAATCCACGAAGAGGACGCCACCTTTCATTTTAGGCTGATTTGCAACAATTCCAACAACCTTTCCATTCAATCTAGCTAGCCCTGTTATCATTTCAGGCGCAAAAAGTTTTTTGATTTCAAAAAAGCTTCCTTCATCAATTATTGTATCAATACACTCATACATGTCAAAAGGGGCATTTTGATGTTTAGGAATAATGTTTTCAAGATGCTTCCCTTCTTTTGGAGAGACACTATCCACTTCAGAAGCTCGTTCATGAAAATTAGCCGGAAAGTATGTTAAATATTTTCTGGCCGCCGAAATCCCTTCTTCTTCAGATGAAACAAGCATATCACCGCAACCACTTATCGAGCAATGCATCCGTGCTCCGCCCATTTCCTCTAAGGTTACCTTTTCACCGATAACTTTTTCTGCCATACGTGGGGACCCTAAATACATCGAGGCATTCCCCTCAACCATGATGACAATATCACAAAAAGCTGGAATATAGGCACCACCAGCAGCTGATGGTCCAAATAACAAACAGATTTGAGGCACCATTCCTGAGAGCTTGACTTGATTATGAAAGATTCTACCGGCTCCACGCCTGTTAGGAAACATTTCAAGCTGGTCGGTAATTCGTGCCCCTGCTGAATCCACCAAATAATACATCGGTACTTTCAATTTTAGAGCGGTTTCTTGAATCCGAATAATTTTCTCAACCGTTCTAGATCCCCAAGATCCCGCTTTTACCGTGGAGTCATTTGCCATCACACAAACGGTTTGGCCCTTTACTTCGCCTATTGCGGTTACCACACCGTCAGCTGGAAGATCTGATTCTTTAAAATTAGCCAATATACCATCTTCTTCGTATTCCCCACCATCGAATAAAAGTGAAAGACGATCCCGCACAAAGAGTTTGTTTTGTTCTTTTAGTTTTTCATGATATTTCGGGTGTCCTCCTGCTTTTACTTGCTCTCTTTTTTCATTCAAAGTCATTTCTTCCAACTTAGAAGTTGTCACCTAAATTCCCCCTTTGTTCTCTTTAGCTTTGGCTGTTTTCACAAAGATTGTGGCTTTTCGAATTATCCCTCAATTGGTGTTGAAGATTGACTTCGGGCATCTTTTCGCATCATTTTCAACCCGAAATGAGGAATGAAAAGAGTGTTTCCATCCTTTTTGTATACGGCAGCAACAAAGTATGCGAAAAGAGCCTTAGCTTTTAATTAAAAATAAAACGTCCCCTTCATTTACAAAATCCCCAATATTAACTTTAATTTCCTCCACTTTTCCACCCAAAGTCGACTCAATAGGAATCTCCATTTTCATGGATTCTATTTTTAAGACTTCTTGACCAAATGAAACTTCTTCTCCACTCGTCACATTCACTTCTAAGACTGTTCCTGCCATCGTTGCTGTAATTTCTTTCATGTTTATTTCCTCCAATTATTGATTTTTATGACTCATTAACCAACTCGTTGTATAGTTCCCATCAGTGAACGCTTCTTCTTGTAACACTTCCTGAAAAAGAGGCAAATTCGTTTTAATACCTTCTATACTTGTGCTTCTAAAAAACTCTTTAGCCTTGTCTAAACAGCCTTCTCTTGTATTTGCAAAGACGATGCATTTGGCTACAAGCGGGTCATAGAAAGGGGTGACTGTGTTGCCTGATCGATACCCCGCATCGATCCTTATACCATCCATTTCCCCCCATTTGATATTGACAATCTTCCCAGGAGAAGGCATGAAAGTTCGAGGATCTTCCGCGTAGACGCGAAATTCCATCGCATGACCTTGTTCCATAATGGCTTGCTGAGACGGTTGAGGCAAAGGTTCATTCATTGCCACGAGCAACTGCCATTTCACTAGATTCAGCCCTGTAATCATTTCCGTCACTGGGTGTTCAACCTGTAGTCTTGTGTTCATTTCTAAAAAGTAGAAATTCTCTGCTTCATCTACTAGAAATTCAATCGTTCCTGCATTGAGATAATCAACAGCATGAGCTGCTTTAACCGCAGCATCGAACATTTTTTCTCTAGTAGTAGCGGAAAGACATGGTGAGGGAGATTCTTCAATCACCTTTTGGTTTCGACGTTGAATGGAACAGTTCCGCTCAAACAGGTGAACGACATTACCGTGCTGGTCTGCAAAAATTTGCACCTCAATATGACGCCCATTTTCAATACACTTCTCAATGAAAACTTCTTCGTTTCCAAAATAAGCTTTGGCTCTTGTTTTAGTGGACTGGAAATTTTGAGTGAGCGTTTGTTCATTCTCGCAGCGAATCATCCCAATTCCCCCACCGCCTCCACTAGCTTTCAACATGACAGGGTAACCGATTGTTTCAGCAAACCCTTTCGCTTCTGCAAGAGAAGATATCCCCTCTTCACTTCCAGGTACAACAGGTACACCAGCCTCATTCATCGCTTTACGAGATTGTATTTTATCACCCATCTTTTCGAGCGTTTTAAAATGAGGACCAATGAATACAATACCAAGTTCTGCTGCTTTTTGGGCAAAAAGCGCATTCTCAGATAGCAAGCCATATCCAGGATGAATGCCCCACACCTTTTCTTCTATCGCTATTCTTAATATCTCTTCCATATTCAGATAAGACTTATTGACAGGAGCTTCTCCAATTCGGTATGCCTTATCTGCTTGCCCTACAAACGGAAGGTCTTTATCGGCATCAGAATACACCGCTACTGTTTCCATACCCATTTCTTTACAGGTTGAGATAATTCTTGAAGCTATTTCTCCTCGATTGGCAACTAACACTTTTCGCAAGGTACATCCTCCTTTTTATCTTTCAAAAAATCTACCCCTCTATAACTTTTCTTCCTTTAAATCAAAATTCCTTCTTTTATTGTAAACGCTTTCCGAAAATATTGCAGAATTTTTTGTTTATTTGTACTATAATAAAAGAGAAATAGGAAAGTTTGGTAGAAGAATGGAGGAAAAACAATGACCCAAGTGCATGTTGAAAAATTAAAAATTAATTATAAAACTTTAGAAGAATTTAAAAAATTTAAAGAATATGGGTTACAAGAACTTTCCATGCTTGATGACTTACAAGAGAACATCATCGAAAATGATAGTGAATCTCCCTTCTATGGAATCTATTTTGGAGATACTCTAATCGCAAGAATGAGCTTATACCAAAGAAATGAGCGATTTGATCAATACTTCGATCCTCCACAAAATTTTCTGGAGTTATGGAAATTAGAAGTCCTTCCACTCTATCAAGGAAAAGGCTACGGAAAAGAACTTGTTGATTTTGCAAAATCCTATAAATTGCCCATTAAAACAAATTCTCGCAATCAATCGAAAGCTTTTTGGGAGCATATGGGATTCAAAACAATTTCCTATGATTTAGAACGAGATCGAGGAGAGAACCCTATCGTTTGGGACCCCAAAGGTGTATCAGAGCTTTAATTTACTTCCTTCCAAAAATTCAAAGAGACTTCAGGGCGAATTAGCTATTCTTTATGGTAGGCTCTTTTCGTTTCCATTATTGATATTTCATTTATTTTCGAGGGGATCCCTTATTTCTTCGGTAGTTGCCATAAAAAACACAAAAAGACTCACTGACACCTATAATTTTAATGGGATATTCTGTTGCAAAAACGGCCTTTCGATTAGACACACCGTTTTCTCTCACAACAAAAAAATCCCGTTCTTAACGAAACAGGATTCTAGGTACAGTATTCATTGTTTTTCATGAACGAAAGGATAGAGAATCATATTGTATAAACAGGTAACTACACCCTAGAACCCCTCAGGTGTAGTTATTTTTTGGATAACCGTTGCAAATTTCCGTTTTTATCCATTTGGAATTTCACTTTTTCACTTTCTTCTTCGGAGTGAATGGCCATTTTCCTCGCTTTTTCTAAGAAAGATAGGAGAGAGAGGTGGTCTTCTTTTAACATACTCAATTCATGCTTCGCTTGTTGATAGTCTTTTTGTAAAAGTGTGTACTCATCTGTTAATGACTGCACCTGTTCTTCTAAAAGTGCTTTTTCCTTTGCAAGTTGTTGTTCTCGATCCTTTGTACTTTCAAGATAGTTTAAGTACGAAGTAATTTCGCCGAGCGAAGGAAAACTAGTGCTCTTAATAGGCTGACTACTTTCCTTGTCTTGTGTTTCTTGAACACCAGACAAAGGAATTCCCTTCATTTTTTGCTCTTTTCTTTGCTTTTTTGCCAACTCAATCCCAGAGCGGTATTGTTTTCGAATAAAAGAATTCCAACGAAATCCACAAGCTGCTCCTGTTCTGGATAGTTTCTGACCAACTTCTTCGAATGCTTGGAGTTGAGTTCCTCCTTCGCGAATATGACGCAATACCACTTCAGCTAATAACAAGTCCTCATCTTGGCTCCAGGCGTCTTGTCTAGTGGATGACAATGTCTATCACTCCTTCTCTCTGCTTCATATCTTATAAATATGCAGCTACTAGAGTAGATAGACGAAGGAATTTATTTTTTATTCATAAATTTCACAACCGCTTCATGATGTTCGTCACTAGACCAGAGAACGGAGCAACGATCAATTTCTTTCATCATTCTCCCGAATGGGTCTTCTCTATTTCCATTCTTCATTTTTTTTTATGCCTCCAAGACTTGGGCAGAATGATGCAAAAAAACTGAAAAATATTCCAGTGCCTCGTTTTCAGACTCTACTATTTGTTGGACAAAGCCCATCTTCTTTAGGTCACTAGGCTCGTATAAGGTAGAAGATAGTAGCATCTCCATCGCTTTCTCTTGTTGTAGTTTTTGAAATAAGAGTGTTCCTCCCCCCCACCCTGTTGTGATACCTAAGGTTCCTTGCACAAATCCAACTTTTCCATTTTCATGTATAGCTACGACGTCACAAGCAGTGGCAATTTCCGCCCCTCCACCGACTGCTAGCCCGTTTATGTAGCAAAAAGTCGGTTTTGAAAGCGTCGCTAATGAATAAAGTATTTTCCCCATCTTTGATAACATTCCAAAAGCATCTTCCTTGGAATATAGCTGATGAAACGCAGACAAATCTCCACCTGAACAAAAAGCTTTCGTTCCAGACCCTTTAATTACAAGTGCTTTTATAGATGGATTCTTTGCCTTGTCTAAAACTTGCTCTAGTCCCCTCATGACTTCATAATTTATCGCATTTCTTTTTTTCTCGCGATTAATTGTAAATTGCAAAATTCCCTTGTCTGTTTCGATTACATACTCTCCCATACTTATTCCCTCTTTCGAAATGTTTACGAACCTTAACCCACTACCCTGCTTACTCCTTATAAACAAATTGCCCTTTCAATAGTTTTTTTCTACTTTTGAATCAGGAGAATAAATCCAAAAATCGATTTATTTAAGCAGGCGCAGAACTATTGGCGTTAAACACATGAATTATTTTAAATTTTTTGTTATTTTAACAAAGAAAAAAAACCGCAAAGAGCCATGGTCTCTTTACGGTTTTTTCAGACATTATTTACTTACAACGTCTTTTCCTTTATACGTTCCGCACTCTTTGCACACTCGGTGAGCAAGCTTCATTTCACCGCAGTTTGGGCATTCTACCATACCTGGTACATGCAATTTGAAATGTGTACGACGCTTTCGTTTAACAGTTTTGGATGTTCTTCTGAAAGGTACAGCCATTCTTCCCACCTCCTTAAAGAGATTCGTGTTGTTATGAAGGCCAGTTCTTGCTGGTTCTTCGCTAATTAAGAGTCTTTATCAAAAAATTTCGCTAAGTCTGCCAGACGGGGATCTACTTTTTTCTGTTCTGAATCAGGAGCATATTGTTGATTTTCATCAATCACTAGATCCCAATCCTTCCCTGAAGGTAAATCCTTTTCTAACGCTTTATCGCTGAACACTTGCATAGGAACCTCAAGGACAATAAGCTCTTGAATGACCGGTTTTAAATCGATCAAATCTCCTTGAATCATATGCACTTCTTCTTCATCCGATCCAACATAATCAGATGGTCGAAGTAAAAAGGTTTCATTCGTTGAGATATCAATTGGAAATTGAACATCTTCTAATGTACGAGAACAAGGTAATATCATCTTACCGGTTAAGTGTAAATGAAAGGTAACTTTTTCTGAGCTAATATCCGCTCTTCCAGTTACAAGGATTGGTGATATACTACGAATATCTGGTTGTATATCCTTTACCTCTTCCACTACTACTTCATCATTAAGATGTAAGCCCTTGTCGCGAAACTTTTGTAGTTGAATTGTTGACCACTTCAATATACTCACCTCAAGGCAACAAAGGTAATTATAGCTTTCTAAATACACTTTGTCAATATTTTTTCTTTACACTCTTTACAACACTAGTATAGAAATTATAACGTGTAATTATTAGGGTTTGTCAAATATTTTAAAGGAAGTGATTTTTTTGAAAGCAACTGGCGTAGTTGTCGAGTATAATCCATTTCACAATGGACATTTACATCACTTACAATCCGCTAAACAAAGCTCAAACGCAGATATCGTAATTGCAGTTATGAGTGGGAATTTTCTCCAAAGAGGAGAACCGGCATTAGTCGGAAAATGGTCAAGAACAAATATGGCCTTAAAAGCAGGAGTCGACATTGTCATAGAGTTGCCTTATGCGTTTGCTACGCAAAAGGCCGAGACTTTTGCCTTTGGAGCAATCTCCATTTTAGAAGCTATGAAGTGCGAAAGTTTCTGTTTTGGAAGTGAATCTGGTAATTTAGAGTCCTTTATCTATACCGCTGAGCAAATTCAACTACAGCGGTCAAAATATGACGATCATATTGCAACAAATGTATCGAAGGGTATGAGCTACCCTTCTGCTCTATCGGCTGCATTTCATTCATTGAATTTGCATGAAAGAGCTGTCGATCTTTCCCAACCTAATAATATTTTAGGGTATCATTATATTGAAGCGAAGCGAAAGATTGGCGCAAACATTGAACCTTTAACCATTCAGCGAACGAAGGCTGGGTATCATGATGAAGAATTCAATTCTTCTAAAATTGCTTCAGCCACATCAATTCGAAAAGCATTAAAAGAAAATTCTTTTTCTATAGATTCTGTTGAAAATTTTGTTCCGATAGAAACAAAAGAAGAGCTCAACCGTTACCTCAGAAACTACAATCAACTACTAAGCTGGGAAGAATTTTGGCCTTTACTTCAGTATAAACTTTTGACTACAAACGCCCAAGAGCTTTCATACATTTATGAAATGGAAGAAGGGATTGAGCATCGAATCCTAAGAGAAGTCACTACGGCAAATAATTTTCACCATTTAATGGAGAAGGTAAAAACGAAACGCTATACATGGACCCGCCTTCAACGCATTTTTCTTCATACGCTGATGAACGCAACAAAAGAAGAAATAAGGAAAACAAATCAAACCCCCTCTTACATTCGACTACTCGGCATGTCTGAGAATGGCAGAAAGTATTTGAACTCTGTCAAAAAGAGCTTGGCTCTACCACTGATTAGTAAACTTTCATCTGTGAAAGCGGTAGATGCCTCCTTAGATATTCGTGCATCTAAATTGTATGCACTTGGTTACCATCAAGCTCAAGTTCAGAAACAAATGATTTTAAAAGATTTTTCTCAACCTCCTATTTACCTTAAAGAACGTCTCTAAAAAAATCCCCTTCCTGTTCAGGAAGGGGGATAAATCAATTAACGAACAAGTTGATTAATGTTCCCTTTTTCTAGAATACTCTTTTTTATCTTCTAAAGTTTTTAAAAATTCTAACGCCTCTTGAAACGTTTTAATGGGTATTATTTTCATATTAGTGTCTATCTCTTTAGCCGTCTTTACAGCAGCATCATAATTGGATTCTAGATCTGGGTACTTCTCTTGTACCTCAGTAGATAATACATCATTAGGCGCTAAAAAAATATCCGCTCCTGCTTCATCTGCTGCCACGATTTTCTGTTCAATTCCACCAATTCTCCCAACAACACCGTCTTGGGATATTGTACCTGTTCCCGCTATTTCATACCCTTTGGTAATATCAGAAGGAACAAGTTGATTATATATTTCTAAACTAAACAATAGTCCTGCCGATGGACCGCCAATCGAATTTGTGTTCCACATCACTTCGGGTGTAGATGTAAGGTTTTTATCATCAACCAATTCAATACCCATCCCTACACTTCCATCTGGTAAGCTTTGCAATGTCACAATTTCTTCGTAGGAATCTTCCTCTCGAGTAAAGGTTACTTTAATAGTGTCTCCAGCTTTTTTGCTCTTGACAAACTGAATTAATTCTTGGGAAGATGAAAAAGCTTGATTTTCAATTTCTGTAATTCGGTCGCCCGGTCTCAGCACTTTTGATACGTTAAAATCTGGTAATACATTTAATACATAAACACCTTGATACAAAACCTCATAAGGTTTATTAGCAGCCTCAAAAGCTGTCACTACGGCGTTTAGGGTTGAATTTTCCATATAGTATAATTGTCTCGTCGAATAAGCTTCATCCGATTCTTCTGGTCTTCTAATATCTTCTTCTTCATAAATTTTTTGATAAGGAATGACTTTCGCAGCAAGGTACGAATACACATTTGCTTTCCCCATTCGAACCGTCGTTATGTAAAAGCTTCCTTTCTCTTCAAATCCTTCTGTTACTTCAACAATCTCGCTTAATTCATGAGCACCACCCGGTTTAGTAATATAAAAAGGCAACTGATAGAAAGATAAAAAGACGAAAAAGACCAATCCAACGATAATGACTCGATTCCAATTCTTTTTTGACATTTTTTTCACCCCTTCCATGCTGCAATTAAAGTTTGAATTTGAGGGATGTGCTTCTTTGCTTCTTGTTCCCCAACCTCAATCATTTCTTCTATGTTGGTAAATGCTTTGGAACTGAACATCTCCACATGAGGACGTATCATTACATCCGAATGGATGACCCGATTTTCTAAAATTTCAAGTTGAAGTATATCTATGCTTTGCATAATAATATCATAAATATTATTCAACTCTGCTTCCTTATTCACATGAGATACATCCACTGCAATCACAATATCCGCACCCATTTCTTTTACAACAGATACCGGCACCCGGTCGATCACACCACCATCTACCAGTATCCTGCCATCCTTTTTTTCTGGAACAAAAATTCCGGGAATAGAAATACTTGCACGCACTGCTTCAGCAATTGAACCTTCAGTAAAAATCACTTTCTTTCCGTGTGTTAAGTCTGTTGCCACTACCGAAACCGGGATCGATAGATCTTCAAGATTTTTCTGATGAGTAAATAAATGAATGAATTCTTTTATACGTTTCCCAGAGATAAAGCCCATTTTTGGGACCGTAAAATCAAGAAAATATTTTCGTTTGAACGCAGTAGAGAGCTTATATAGATCTTCCATCTGATGACCTGTTGCATAAAAAGCACCTACCAATGCCCCCATGCTACTTCCGGCAATGTAGTCAATTGGGATATGATGATCCTTAAGTACCTTGAGTACCCCTAAATGAGCAAATCCCCTTGCTCCACCTGATCCTAATGCAAGCCCGATTTGGGGCCTAGTCATGTTTATCACTCCCCTATTTGCACTTACCCACTTCATCTTATGGTCTATTTCAGTTGGATATGAGTATATTGAATAATATGGGGACAAGTATCCCCCATTATTTTTAGATCTATGCACATTTCCAATAAGTCTTTCTATACTTAAATAATATGATGAAACAGGAATTCAAGTGCTAGTCTGAGCTGATTGATTCAATTACCATCAGCAGGAAAGCAATCCCTATCCTGCTAAAAATATCACTTATTAGTTTTATTTTATCATTGTTTTCCTAATCCACAACGAATATGTAGAGGAGGCACTCCTTTTGAATAGGTCTTTAGCAAAAACGCTCTTTCTTGCGATATCGGCAACTGGTTTAGCCGTATCTCTCATTGCATTTCCAGTAGTAGCATTTAATGCTTCCCTTAGAGGATTAGACATGTGGTGGAGAATTGTGTTCCCGTCTTTGTTACCCTTTTTCATTGTTTCTGAACTCCTAATTGGTTTTGGAGTAGTTCGCTTTATCGGAGTACTTTTGGAACCATTGATGAGACCTATCTTTCGAGTACCTGGAGCTGGTGGATTTGTTTGGGCAATGGGGATGGCCTCCGGTTTTCCCTCAGGGGCAAAATTAACCGCTCGCCTCCGCCAGGAACGGCAGATTTCTCAAATAGAGGCTGAACGCCTAGTATCGTTTACCAATTCGTCTAACCCATTGTTCATATTTAGTGCCGTATCCGTTGGTTTTTTTAACAATGTCCATATTGGCGTCATTTTAGCCTTATCTCATTACATAGGTAATATATTTGTCGGTGTGGTTATGCGATTCTATGGAGCTAAGGAAGACCGGCAAATTCGCTATGCCAAACAAACCCTTTCCATAAGGAGTGCCATTCTCACTCTCCATCAGACACGATTAAATGATCAGCGTCCATTCGGAAAGCTTTTAGGAGATGCGGTTATGTCCTCCATTCAAACCTTGTTAATGATTGGTGGATTTATCATCCTATTTTCAGTGCTCAATGCTATATTACTTCACATTCAAATAACAACGATTCTGGCCATTTTTATTACGTATATTTTCTCTCTTTTTCAGCTTCCAAGTGCATTGAGTGCTCCCTTTATCTCTGGTTTATTTGAAATTACATTAGGCAGTCAATTAACAAGCAAAACTTCCGTGGCATTAATGTATCAGGTTACAATTGTCAGTTTCCTGCTTGCTTTCAGTGGATTTAGTGTCCAAGCTCAAGTTGCCAGTATTTTGGCTCAAACAGACATTCGTTTTAAACCCTTTTTCATTGCTCGTATTCTTCATGGATTCTTTGCCGCCATCATCTCATGGATTCTGTGGAAACCAGTCTATCAACATTATTTTGGAATAGACTCCCCTCTAATTATCCCAGTGTTTAAAAATACGACTTTCAACATTCCCGCATTGATGGATACATTTCTTACTATTGGACCCCTAGTAACCATTATTTTCTTGATAGGATATGTTTTTCTATACTATTATCGTAACTTTCTAAAGAAGGGCTAGCCCTTTACGATATTGATTTTAGCAAAGTTCTTTGTTCTTCGAATATGAAATTCTACCTTATCGATCAGTCTTCCTGCTATTTTCTTTGGAATGGGGCTCTTGAATTTAGCATGATAAAAACTCCCGCCTCTTTTATTTTACTCTTTTCTCATATATTGTCGATACTTCACCTTATTTTTGACTCAATCCTCCATTTTTCTGTTGATTTCAATCAAAAACAGACGAAATGATTCCCAAAACAAAGCAATATCCTAGATAATTAACGATTCGAAAAGCAATAACCTTTGCGAAAACAACCTTACGAAAACAATAGGACTACGATAATTTTTCTGATTTTTTTTATAGATTTCAATCAGAGCAAATTGGATACTTTCTCAATAAGCTATTTGGAGTAGGCTCTTTTCGTAAACTTTGTTGCTATCGGCACAAGAAAAAACAGGCAATAAGGTTTTTTCGATTCCTTTCTTACTGTTTATCTTAAAATGGAGGGTTATTCATTAGGAAAAGAGCACGAAGTCATACAAGTCAAAGGATTCATTCTTATAAGAAAAGTCAAAATCTTTGCCAAAACAGCCTTGGAGAAAAATTCATTTGCATAAATAAAGCTAAAGCGGAGGAATAACCATGTCATTTTTGTCAGTGAAAAAGAAAAATATTTCTAGAATACCTACAGTTCAAATGATCGTTTTTATTTATTTGTTGGCCATTATTGTTTCAATGACTTTACAAGTCTTCTAATTACCCGCAAACCAGCTGCATCCTGGAGTTTCATTGATGCACTCTTCACCAGTGTGAGTGCCATTTAGCGTGACAGGACTTACCGTCGTTCCTACAGAGGACACATTTAGTTTCGTTGGAATTGTGTTCCTACTGATTATTCTTCAATTTGGAGGAACCGGCATCATGACTCTTGGGACATTGGTTTGATTATTGTTTGGAAAAAAGAGTGGCTTAAAAGAACGTCAACTCATTATGACAGACCAAAACCGATCCGATTTATCTGGACTTGTAAAATTAATTCGATGGATTTTACTTCTATTCGTTTCCATTGGATTATTTGGCGGAGTGGTCTTAGGTGATTATTTTCTTCAATATTATTCATCATGGCAGGAAGCCTTTTTACAAGGTCTATTCGCTTCTATAAGTGCAACAACCAATGCCGGATTTGATATTACTGGATCTTCTCTAGTTCCGTATGCACATGATTACTTTGTACAATTCATCAATATCCTATTGCTTATTCTAGGAGCGATAGGTTTTTCAATTCTTATTGCAACAAAAGAATATCTTTTTCACAAAGAGAAGATTCCTTATCGCTTCTCACTTTATGAAAAGTTAACGACCGCAACATTCTATTTATTAGTTGTTCTCGGAGGACTTGGAATCTATTTGCTTGAATACTCTTTATTTTTTGCTCTTTTCGTATACATTGTGGTTATTTCATCTGATTTTTGACTATATGATCCATCCCACTGTTCATTTTCATCAAAAACAGACGAAATGATGCCCGAAACTAAGCTATATCATAGATTGTAACCTGATTCGAAAAGCAACAAATTTTGCGAAAACAACCTTATTTTTTGAAGGTAAAACGTGGCAAGAGACATTTTTCTATGCATTGTTCCAATCCATCACCGCAAGAAATGGAGGGCTCGCAACCATGGATATTAGTTTACTTTCTCCTGCAACACTTCTCTTTCTCTGCATATTGATGTTTATTGGGGCTTCACCTAGTTCTGTTGGAGGTGGAACTCGAACAACAACATTTGCCGTTGTGATCCTAAGTATTTTTCAGTTTGCAAGAGGCAAAGATAGAATAAAAGTATTCGATCGAGAAATCGATAATGAAGATGCCTTTAAATCCTTTATTATCGTTAATACTGCAATTTTTATTTGTATTATTTCGATTCTTATATTAGTTGCAATCGAACCTTTCTTCATCTTAGCAATTACCTTTGAAGTGTTTTCTGATTTTGGAACGACAGGCTTATCCTTAGGGATAACCCCCTATTTATCTGTCTTAGGTAAACTTGTTATCATTTTTTTATGTTTGTCGGAAGGATTGGAATCTTTTCATTTTTGTTGATACTTCGTGGCGAACCTACAAAAGGTTCTATCGCTTTCCTAAAGAAAATGTGATTATTGGCTAAAAAAGGGCTAAATTGCTGTTTAAATAACATTTTTTGTTTTCGGACTGATGACTCTCTCTTTAAACAGACCTGGGATTAAGCCCAACAGTTTTGTGGAGATGACTGGTGGGTGTCGATGGCCAAAATTAACAGCCTTTGACCATAATAAAAATTATCTCTTCTTGCCGATTGAGGTTAAATCTTACTAGTGGAAAAGACTTCTAGATTCAGTAGCTTTTTAAACAAATAGAGAGGAAGGAGTTTAGACTCCTTCCTCTCTATTTGAATTTTTCGATTAAAGCTGCTTCTACTGGCTCTGGAACTAGCACGGAAATATCACCTTTATACTTGGCCACTTCTTTTACAATAGAAGAACTTAAGAAGGAATATTGATTATTTGTCATGATGAAAAAGGTTTCGATTTCATCATTTAAGACCCGATTCATCGAAGTAATTTGCATCTCATATTCAAAGTCAGAGACCGCTCGCAACCCCCGAATAATGGCATTAGCTTGAACGCTCTTGGCATAATCGATTAATAGACCTTGAAAAGAATCAACTATAACATTTGGAAGGTCTTTCGTTACCTTTCGTATAAGTTCCATTCTTTGTTCTACGGTAAACAAAGGGTTTTTCGATGAATTATTTAAAACAACGACATAAACCTTCTCGAACACTTTTGCTCCCCGAGAAATAATATCTAAATGCCCCAATGTCACAGGATCAAAGCTTCCTGGACATACTGCAATGCTCCCCATTTTTCCGCTTCCTCCCAACTACTCTGCTTGAATTCTATATATCGAGACAGAAATAAGTCCATAGTTTTCAAAACGACTTAGCTCAAGTCTTTCTATTTGCTCCTGTAAACTGACTTCATTGCTATGCTCACACACAACGTAACCGTTTTCATTTAACAATTTATGATGATCGATAAAAGCAAGGAGTTCCTCAAGCTTCTGTTTTTTATAGGGTGGATCTAAAAATATGTAGTCAAACGTTATTTCTCGTTTTAGAATCGCCTTTAATGCTCTTGTTGCATCATTGCGATAGATTTCACTTTGATTTTCATAGGAGCAGAGGCTTACATTCGATTTAATCGTCGTGATAGCTCTCGGTTCACGATCGACAAAAATAGCCTGATTTACTCCACGACTAAGTGCTTCAATTCCAAGACCACCACTTCCAGCAAATAAATCTAAAGCTGTTCCACCAGAAAAATAAGGGCCAATCATATTAAAAATTGATTCTTTTACTTTATCAGTGGTCGGCCTAGTACTTATGCCTGGTACGCTCTTTAATGGCCTTCCTTTACATGTTCCAGCTATTACTCTCATTCATTCTTCACCACAACCTATCAGATTTCTTATATATCCTACCATATATAATTAATTTTAGCCACGGTTCTCTAAAATCAAAAACTTTACGTATAAATACGGTTCAAAAGGCCATACTAACAGTAACAACATCCAAACTGATGTTGTTGCCAACCGCGGAGAAGACTTACGTTTCCCCATAAGTTCTTCCTCCGGTTTCTCCTCTCCCTTTGCCTTCTGTCCTGAAAAGGAAATGGAAGGACCCTGCAGAATTTTCTGCAGGGTTTTTTAATGTTTACTCACTTTGGTCTTAGAGATCCAATTCGACATCATCAACAAATTGATTTATTGAACAATGATCAAAAACCAGGTCCCGCCATTCTTGTTGTGTGAAATTTTTTTCTTTCTCAACAAGAAGGTTTTCTAACGATGCCACAGTTGCTTCCTCTAGGTCTTCCTCTTGGACGTAAGAAAGGATACCGTGAATGGCAAGAGTGGACAATATTGATGTAAAAAGAAAAGAATGTGGAATATGAGTTTGTTGTACGGAAACTGTTGAAAGTGGCCATACATAACCAATTCCTAGGGCCAGTAAAAGAAAAAGAAAAACCCAAACCATTTTTACCACAACCTTTCAATGATCTTACTTCTCATTTTATGTAGGGAATGATAAAGTATTAATCATTAGCATTGCAAAAAAGAATGGATAGAGGAGAGAACATCATTGATTCAACGTTTTATTGAGTTAGGAGAAGGTTATTCAGATATATATGAGTTAATTGAATTAACAAAAGCCAATCAACACCGCGTTCAGCACTTACTTGCACTTCATACCATCGTAAATAACCGGGCGGTATGTTCGTTAGTGACCATCTTAAAGCCCACGATTGAAGGTGAATTCCAGCCACTATATACATGTCGTGAAGGCATTCCAAGTCCTCATGAGTTACAAAATAAACGATTTCAATTATTTGAAGAATTATCACAAGAGATCGGTAAACACATTATCGAATTAGAAGTTAAGTCGTCTACTCAGTTTGCTGAGACAGAGTTATTCTATCAATATCTAATCGGAATTTTACGACTTAATCATTACTTATCTCCATTAAAATAAAGTAAAAAAGGGGAGGGCAACCTCTCCTTTTTCTTACAGTCCTATTTTATAATCATATTCCTTTGCTTTATCTGGCTTGGAATTTTCATATTCTGTATTAATATACGGTTTGAAAGATGGTTCTACTTTTTTTACATAGGAATAATGTGAAAGTTTATCCATCACACTTTCTACGCTTTCCCGATCACAATAAATGACTACATACTTTAATTTTTTAGATACATAATGAACATGACCAAATCTTCTCAGCGTTTTGGCATGTTTTAAATTATATAACCAAACAACGATTCCTTGTCTTTCAGTCAACATGACCTTAACCCCTTACCGAACTGTCTATTTTTCATTTAGTCTAGCATAGCTTTATACTAAACTGCAACTAACTGAAAGGAATGAAACTCATGGATTTAGAACCAATATGGGAAGCGTTTATCCTTCATCTCAAAAATCTAGAATCTATTGAAGAAGTTTACTGGAAAAAAGCTGCAGGTATCCCCTTTCTCTATATCAAAACGGAGCTTGAACAAGCGAAATTAGAAAGAGGGATTAAAAGATGTGCGGGGCGGACTATGAAAGGATTTCGTTTACATTGCGACACGATTTTCGTCCGGAAAAAGATAGAACTCTATGTATATCGTCACCGTTTTTACGTACCACAAGAAAAAATGTTTTGTTGTGGTAATTTATGCGATGATTGTATTCGTTTAAGATAGTTATTTTTATCCACTTACAACCTATTCTTTTCTCCAAAAGAATAGAGAAGAAAAAAAAGAGAAGATAGCTCTTCTCTTAAGCAGAACAACTGCATCCTCCTCCAGTTCCACATCCTCCTCCACAAGAAGAAGTTTGGAAAAAAGGGTTGCCTGTTGGTACTTTTATATGTTCAGAAACAGAACGACCGATTAGCAAACTTACCTCATCCAATAAATGTTGAAGGTCGTTTTCAGCTTTTCGGAAGTTCGCTACATGTTCGTCAAGGTCCATCTCACGTTTTACTTCTCTAATCTCTTTCATAACACGCTGATAATCTGGATGGTAGCGACCAAAACGCTGAACTTCTTCATATAATTCCTTCAATTCAGTAAATTTACGAATCCTTCTTTGGCTAGAAGTTGTATTATTTAGTCTATAATAACATGCACGAAAGGAATCCGCTTCTGCTGATTGCAAAATCATTTCTGCTAACGCTTCTGATGATTGTAGAATTTCTACTCTTTCTAATGTAGCAAGCAAAGGTGCTCACCTCCATGCCACATATTTTAGCATGTTTTCAATAGATTAGCGAATTTTTCTAGAGTACTCATCAGGGAACCCAGACAAAAAACTGCTTTTGTGCCAGCAATTTATCATCAAGTGATAGGACATTTAGCTTCAAGAAATGGTTCCCTTTCGGTAAATTTTTCACCACGAACGCCGCAGTACGGTACTCACCAGTTCGTTTTCCATTTACATTAACAATAATTTTCCCTGCCTGTTTTCCTTTCTGTCCAGAGAAGGAAATATTTTTTAACCTACATTCAATATAAACATTATTTTGTTGTACAATATGTGAAACTTGAAAGTTTGCCCTATCATTCTGTACATTGCGATTTATTACCGTTTGTGCAGCAACTGATTCTGGTTCAGGAACCCTTTGTTGACAACCTGTGAGGACTAATAGAATAAATATGAAGAATATTTTCTTCAATTGCACCACTCCTTCTTTCTATGGTGTGCAAAATATAGATAAAATACTCTCCAAAAAAATCGCTAAGAAGTAACGTTTACTCTCCTGGCGTATTCATTGCTTGAAACATCCCCATCATCATCGAAGCCATTTGGACACCATTCGAAAATTTTTCAACTTGATGGGGGATCGTTTTTTTATAATACTGGATGGCAGATACTTGAAATAGATTTATTTCTTCAGGGTTTCTTGTCAGTTTACGATACCAATTTGGTTGTTCCCTTAAGTAGTTTTTTAAGTCTCCACTAGAATATATAACCTCGAGGACATCTTTTCTCATCTAATCACCTCTTACTATCTGACTTTTTTTCGAGAACTTGGCACATACAGATATAATCCCTAGCTGAAGGTATTCATTCCAGCGCCTAGAGTTTTTATTCAATGGAGTCATCTCTCGCCAAAGAAAAGAGGATTACTATCGTGCAAAAAAACAAGAGGCACTTCTTATCAGCTAAAAGGGTGGAATTTCTCATCCACAGATTCCAGGGGATCATTTTTGAAAGGATGCTGAAACAACCCTATCCCTCTCCAATTGCACTAGACGATCTACGGTATCCAAAAGCGTCTGTTTTTTATACGTGATCAATCTTTGTTAAAGGAAAAAGGATTGGGACGAGATTTTGGCTCTGTTTTTACCTGTGTAGACGAAGAGTTTGACGATGAAAATTGAGTCAAAACGCCCTGAATCGCACCTAATGCCTGACTTAAATTGGAGATATGATTTTGAATTTGATCGGGTTCCATTTTTTGAAGTATTCCAGAAAGCTGATCCATCAATCCCTTATTTTCATTTTTTTCTTTAGCTTGGTTCTCGCTACTCCCCTCCTTCTTAAAAGGATCCCATTTTGGGTCTTCTTCCCCGAATAAATACCAATCTTCAAATAGCTCCTGCCAAGTAGATCGACCACTGTGAACCTCTTTTGCAAGAGAGGGATGATTTTGCACAAATTTTTTGAACTCCAAAACAGAGGGATGCAATTCTTTTTTTCCCATCATCTCTGCCTCCTTACTCTATAAATTATCATTACTTTAGCATATGACAATGAAGATAAATGGTGCCCAGTAACCTCATCTCGATCCGTTTATGCATCCAAGTTTTCCAGGGACATTAAACGAGTGAGGATGAAATCTTATCCTCTTCAGAATTTTTTATTATCCTTACACAATAGTGTGTATTAAACAGATAGGTTTGGTCTTAGCAACATGTTAAAATCTCTGATATGATAATGTAGGATGATGTCGAAATGTATATTGGAGGAAATATGGAGAATAAATTACACTCACAATTTGAAGATTGTTTGAAAGATGCGAATAATGAAGAACAGAAAGCTCTATCCCTTCTATTGGAAGGATTTTTGAATAAAAAGAGACAAAAAAATGTTACGTATATCGGTGGGCTTTTACAAATGAACGCTAGCCTTGATGAAACAAGCTGTGAGGTATCTATACCAATTACAGCTTTAACCCATAATTCTTTAGGTATCGTTCATGGGGGAATTACAGCCACCTTAGTCGATTCAGCCATGGGAACATTAGCCAATCAGTTTCTTCCTAAAGACTATGGTGCTGTTACTTCTAGTCTACAAATTCATTATTTATCTCCAGGAAAATATGGATCTCTGAGAGCAAAAGCTCACGTCATTCATCAAGGGAAAAACACAATGATGGTTGAAGGGAAGGTGTTGAATGACGAAGATAAAGTCATAGCACATAGTACTGCTTCTTTTTTTATTCTAAAAAAGAGAAAATAATTCTTCACTAATATATATTAAAAACGCTTGGATATATCCAAGCGTTTTTAATAGGTTTGTTGCTTTTCATACCAGTCTGTAACCAATGATACAGCTTTGATTCGGGGTAGCTTTTCCTCTACTTTTGATGGAAATCAAAAGAGAAATAGAGGGTTCAATCAAAAATCAGATGAAATTGACTCTGTGTAAAGGAAATGAGCCGAAGAAAGATGATAACTCGACTCCAATCAGGATTGGTTAGATTTCATCATTCCTTTTGAATAAAATTTTGCGTGTAGTACTTTCTATATACTCCAACTCCTAAATGGGTGAAATCTTCTTCTAGTAATGCCTCACGATGCCCCTGTGAGTTTAACCAGCCTTGTACTGCATCTGCCCCATCCATGTAAAGTTTTGCAATATTTTCTCCAGCAGATTGAAATTCAACCTCTCCTGCTTTCAACCGATCTCCAAGGCTCCCAAACGTCGGAGAGATATGATCAAAATACTCCTCTTGAAACATATCTTGACTATGTTGTTTAGCTACACTTGCAGCCACTTCATCCCATTGGACATATGAGACATCATAAAGAGAGCGTACAATATTTGTAATTTCATAAATTTGCTTTTCATTTCCTAATTCAACCATCCCCCACTCATCAACCTCAAGTGTTGTTTCAACTAAACTCCCCCGATAAACCATTTCATAAGGACGTAGATTAATTAGCGTTTCTTTATCCATGTATCGGACACTAGTTAGGGTTCCACTCAATTTATCTACATAAACTTGAGCAAAAACTTCTCCGAAATCAATTAATAATCTTGTCGTTAAATCTTCTTCTGATAAATCAAAACGATAAGAGCCCTCTTTCCCTTCTAGAAAAATCTCGGTCTCAATAATTGTAAAACGATATATGTCCTCAAGATTTTGCCCTAAAGTAAAAGGAGCAACATCTACTTCTGGGCCAAGGGCATAAATTGTGACAATTTTGTCTTCTTCGACTCCGACCATCTTATATTGATAAGGATCCTCGCTATACACCCACCACTGATAACCATATGCAGAACGATCCCTTCGTACTGGCTCACCGTATTGCTTCGTAAAAGTAGAAATATCTTTTCCAATAAAAGTAGAAATACCTTTTTGGGGTCTTAATTCTTCTGGTCTTTGTTTGTCAATTTCTAAAGTACTATCTTCTTTCGGTATTGTTAACAACGGATCTAGAATTACTGCATCATTATTGGATTGAATATTTAAATAAATACTAATTAAAATAATTACTATTAGTGCAAATAAAATTCTAATAAATCTTTTAAACGGAACTCACTCCTTTCATTATTAATGAAATATCCATTCGTGGAATTCCTTATTTTCTCCAAGGGTGGTTAATTAAACAAGGTTAATATTTACCTGATTTGTGACGGACCTTTTCGTCTGTTCTGATGAATATCAGCAGAGAAATGGAGGAATCAATCAAAAAGCAAGTGGAACAGCGACAATGTATACAAAAAGTGCCTTTGTTAACAATCACTGCGGACGTAAACGTTATATTGGAATATCCAAGTACATTAACTTTCATCAAAAAGTCATGAACTTATATAATATTATAACATTCACTTTTTTAGGTGAATAGATACGGATAGGTCTAAATCAAACAACAACTATGGCAATTACCATTCCTATCATTATCCCAAAATAACTAAAACGAAATTCAGGACATCTTAGAGCTTCTATGGTTAAATGTCTATCGAATCGGCCTTTCTATATCCACTATTTTATTATTCGACATTTTTCTCTATAATCCTTCATACTTCTTAATGTGTTGTTCATACTCCAACCACGAATGAATTTTAATAGTTAGATTGAGCCTTTTTAACATTATACCTATCAAGTTTATCATTATCTTTTTCATACTCTTGCTCGTCTTGAAACGATTCACCATTGCAAGATAGAGAATTATACACTATTATTAGTAGTGATGATTTTATATTAATCAATAGAAATCTTTTCTAACCATTGTAGGAGGGAAAGCCATGAAATTTGAAAATACCGGCATTGAGACACTTAAAGCGGACATGAATCGCTTAGATGAAATTATGCGTTCACACGGACTATTAAGAGAAGGTCAATGGGATTATGAACGAGTAACTTATGATCGTAAATTCGAAATCAAAGAAGGTACGTTTTACTTCCGTGTACAAGGTCACACCGTTGAAGGTGACGTTGGTGCCCATGAAGCATCCATTCAACTAATGACCCCATTACTCGGAAAACATTATTATCCTCATGGTGTTGAGTACGGTGAAAATGAACATTTCCCACAGCACCTCCAAAAATCATGTCAACAATTAATTGATGCAGTAGTCAAAGAAGTTAGCGAAATCGCCCATTAATCAATTTTGCAACACAGTTTTTAGCTGTGTTGCATTTTTATTACAATATAGTATTAATACACTGTTCAAGATCCTTTCTATTTACTATAATAAGAAATAGAACGACTGTTTAGAGAGGGGTCTCCTATTGACCAAATTATTTACAAAAAAAACGTTTTTTGTGACAGTATTGATTGTATTTGCAGTCATTGTCCTTTATTATATTCTACCTGTTTCTGTGCCCTTATTAACAGCTAGTATAACCGCTTTGTTGTTAGAACCAGCCGTCAACCTACTTCAAAGAAAAACTTCCATAAAAAGAAGACTAGCGGTTTTACTTGTTTTTTTACTTTTTATTTTTTTCATTGGTCTTTCTGGTTTCTTTTTGGCAACAAAAGTCATTGGCGAAGGTATAAAACTAGTGGAAGATGCCCCCATCTACTTGAATGAACTTTCAAACATTTGGGTGGACTATGGTCAAAAATTTGAAAAAGCATCACAGGACTTTCCGACTGAAATTATCGATCGTGTACAAACAGACATTGAGACTTTTCTTAAGGATCTCCAATCTAACTTAACACAAGATTACTTAAACCTAGAAAAGATAAGTGCATTTTTATCCTATATCCCAAATTATTTAGTGAATTTTATTGTCTATTTAATTGCTCTATTTTTGTTCATGATTGATTTGCCAAGAATTAGAGAGAGTATTTATTCACATTTAACAGAGCGTACAGCTGACAAAGTTAGTTTTATGACCTCGCGATTATCTTATGTTGTGTTTGGATTTTTTAAAGCACAATTTTTAGTTAGTATAATAATCTTTTTTGTTTCTTTTATCGGCTTACTCTTCATATCACCAGAAGTGGCCTTAGTCATGTCTGTTATCATTTGGTTAGTGGATTTCGTTCCAATAATAGGCTCAATTGTCATTCTAGGACCGTGGTCGCTCTTTCATTTAATGACTGGAGATATCGCTTTGGGAACAAAACTTGCTATTTTGGCGACACTCTTATTGATTATCCGTCGAACAGTCGAACCAAAAGTAATGGGAAGCCATATCGGCCTATCACCCCTAGCAACACTCATAGCAATGTATCTAGGATTAAAACTCTTTGGGGTTCTTGGGTTCATTATAGGGCCGTTGATTCTCATTATTTTCAATTCCTCTAAAGAAGCTGGCATTATTAAATTTAATTTTAAAATCTAAAAAGGAGCTTAAAAAAGCTCCTTTTTTTGGTGTATTATTTACGGTTGTATCCGAGATTGAGTTTAAATGCATGTAAAATATGTAGAATTTAACATTCTTTTTCTCCGTTCCTACCCTAGATGTCCATTATTCCTGTTTATAAATGCTCTTTTCGTACACATTATGACTTTTTGAACTAATTTTTGATTAATCCCTCCATCTCAATGATGATTTCTATCAAAAATAGATCTAATGATGCCTGAAACAAGGCTATATCATAGATAAAAACTTGACCCGAAAAGCCACAAATTTTGCAAAAACAGCCTTTCCTATAAAAGGATGCAAATTAATTTACTAATCAGTAGAATACTACATTTTATTTCCGATTTTATTTAAGGCTCTTTTTATACGAAAACGGGATTTGATGCTGATTTTGGCACAAAAAAGCCTCCTCTCAAAAATGGCTAATCCATCTTTTAAAAAGTAGACAGAATTCTTTTTTGTAGCTCTCTTGATTTTCACCTGCACTTTCATAATGTTGATTGTGAAAGATAAACACTCATTACAATACATATTTCCGCTTGATGCATCGCCATGTCATCGTCTTACAGTCGGTAATGGTTGTCACCTTGTGTCTCTTTCAGGTACTAAGATCTTCTTAGTACCTGCCTCATCATGCTTGACTGAATCGATTAAGATTAAACCGCTATATCCCTATTTTCATCAATTGCGGTGTCTGAGAGGACATGGGGGTTTCGTATACATTGTGGCTATTTCACCTGATTTTTGATGAAATCGCCCATTACACGTTGATTTCCATCAAATATATACGAAATGATACCCGAAACAAAGCTATATCACTGTTTATTGACTGGTTCGAAAAGCAACAAACTTTGCGAAAACAGCCTTATTTAAAGAAATACGATATGAAACACTGATACCTAATATTTTTTCAGTCTATATACCTGTGAAAACAACCTTAATATTTCGTGAAAATTCTCCCGTGTAACTCACGCTTGAAAACTACCGAACTAAGTATAGAAAAAAGCTTGTCTGTAAAAGACAAGCCTTGCTAAAACCCTAATATAGCTTTTAATACGGAAGTTGTTTCCCCACCTTTATACAATAGGTAAAGCAAGGAGTAGACCATCACTCCAGTTGTTGCTGTAAAAAACCAAATAATAGCAGTGATAGGTCCTAATTTCCGATGACGAGTTAAATTACTTTTATAACCTGACCATATAGTAACAATGCCGAACACTGCTCCACTTGTCGCCAAGAAAATATGGAAAATCAAAAAGATTGTATAATAGATTTTAACTGAGTCTGGACCTCCGAACGAAGTATTTCCTACAAAAATAGTTCTACTTAAGTAAATAATAAAGAAGGTAAGAGCAAAAATGGCAGCTGTGAACATCGTTTTTTTATGTTGTTCAATTTTTCTTTGCTTAATTTGTACCCAACCAATTGCCACAGTGATAGCACTTAAAACAATAAATGTTGTGCTTATCGTTGGAAGAATAGGTAAATCCATATTAAAATTCCTCTCTCTCTATAAATCCTATTTCTTATCGAATAATTTCAGGGTTGTCCCCGGAAGCAATTTCCTCATTTAGTCTAGCTGCTTCTTCTTGGTCTTTTTGGAACCACTGAAAGAAAAGCTGAGCTAAAACAACGCCATAAACAATTTCCTGAATAATCTTCATCAGTACACCGCCTAGTTGTTGATCTTCTTGAACAGGCATATTAGTGAATAGTTCAGGACCTGCCAAGCTCAATCCATCAAGTGTACTTGTCGGCACACATAAGGCTAGGGCTTGCATCCAAACTGAAGCATCATAATAAGTTTGATACATTGGTGTGTCTGCAAAAATAATAAGAGCACAAGCCGGCGTCAGTAAGACTCCATCTGCAAACAAATAGCCTACTTTTTTCAGACCACTCAATTGATAGTGACCTGGCAATTTGTTCATCATTGGCCACCACATAAAAATAGCAGATAAGAACAAAACAGTCGTATAAATTCCGTGAAGAGTTTCATCTAGCTTAATTGTATCGAATATGAGAGGAATATGATAAAAAGAAAACATTCCATTAAACAAAATTAATGCTAGAATTGGCTTAGTGAAAAATGGGAAAAGCTTATTTATGACAGGAAGCTGAATAATAGCCTTCCACAACCAATTAGGAATACTAACAATTAATAATGGCGGTATAACTAAATATAAAAAGGCCATTTGAATCATATGAACAGAAAACATAATATGTCCTAATAAATCAAGCGGAGACCCCTTGAGAGTATATAATAAGACCATTGCCAGAACAAACGTAATTGCTTGACTCTTCATTAACGGCTCACTATCTTTAAAATCCTTTCTCCAAACCGTTGTAATTAAAAAATACACGACCGTTACAAAAATAACCGCTACCAAA
Organism: Bacillus sp. 2205SS5-2; assembly: GCF_037024155.1. Taxonomy (NCBI): domain Bacteria; kingdom Bacillati; phylum Bacillota; class Bacilli; order Caryophanales; family Bacillaceae; genus Bacillus; species Bacillus spongicola. Next base: position 90,288 of record NZ_JAYKTS010000007.1, on the reverse strand, counting down.
AAGAAAGGACTCCATAAAGCCAAAAATCCAAATATCTCTAAAGGCATTGATCTTCACCTCTTCTTCTAAAATCATTCCCTACTATTATACCCTCCAAGGTCACGCACTTCAACAAAAGCAGATGACAAAATCATGAACACTTAGAATGCAGATTTGTCTCTCACTGAGGCGGCAAGCATCCGGATGAACATCAAAGAAGTTTTGAGCTTTAACGTTACCGGCTCACTACCTGCGCATAGTTACTAAACACGGCTTCTAGCGGGATTGTAGGGGCTCTTTTCAAACATTGTACCTAAACACTTATATAACTTTTCCTCCTCCTTTCAACTTGTAATCTTCTTTACGGCTCGCTAGACGTTTTAAGATATTTCCTATGAAATAACAGATAAAAGGTGTATTTCCAAATAAAAAAGCCAACCTCAATCGGTTGGCTTTTTTATTAAATCCAGATGATTGTAGTAAAAGCAAGAATCGTAACAAAGCCAACAAATACTCCTGAAAAAAGGAATAAAGAAGGTGCTTCATGACCTTTATGACTCATATGCATAAAATAATACAACTGGAAAATGACTTGAATTGCAGCTAGTAATAAGATAAATGGAATGATGAACCATTTAGACATATCAGCAGCTACTGTCATAAAGGCAATCAGTGTTAAAAAAATCATAATCGCAAAGGAAATTACCTGCATTCTCATATCTTCTGCATTTTTCTTTCGACGATATTCATAGTCAACACTTGGGTTACCTGAGTTTGATTGTAAATTCGCCATCAGTTTATCCCACCAATCCCATTAAATATACTACTGTAAAGATAAATACCCATACAACATCGATAAAGTGCCAGTATAGAGAAGCTAGATAGAATTTGGGTGCATTATAAAGATTCAATCCACGCTTAGCATTACGCACCATTAACGTAATGATCCATAACAAACCGAAAACAACGTGCCCACCATGAAAGCCCACTAGCGTGTAGAAAGCCGAACCAAATGCACTACTAGTAAAGGTATGATGGTACTCGTGTACATAATGATAAAACTCGTAAATTTCTAAGCATAAGAAACCAAATCCTAGAAGAACCGTCACCAACAACCATGCTTGCATCCCTTTGAAGTTATAATTCTTCATGTGATACATAGCGTATACGCTCGTTAGGGAACTGGTCAAAAGAAGCATCGTTGCGACAAAAACTAGTGGTAAATCAAATAGCTCTGCAGCAAGATGTTGATCACTTCCAGGAACAATTTTATCCTTTAATGCAAGGTAAGTTGCAAATAATGAGGCGAATAATACTGTTTCTCCTCCAAGAAAGAACCAAAATCCCAAAAATTTATTTTTAGCTTCAAGGGTTTGCTTCTCAGGCGATGCAGGCCAAGTCCTTGGCGTGAATTTTTCATCTACATGCATTATGCCTTACCTCCCTTGTCATTAGTATCATCTAACAAATCTTCTTTATGAATATGATAGCCATGATCATCTTTAATAGAGCGAACAAACATTGCTCCAAGAGTAATGAGCATGCCGATAATAAGAACCGGAATCGCCCAAACTTTATCATCCACTTGATACATTGCACCAAATGCAGCGACGAATAAGCCAAAAGAAATGACAAACGGTAAAAACGAGTTATTTGGCATATGAATATCACCAATTGGTTCTGCAGGTGTTAATTCCGTTTTTCCATCCATTTTTTCAATCCACCAAGCGTCAAGACCACGAATTAATGGGAGTTGCTTGAAGTTATAAAATGGTGGTGGCGATGGGATCGCCCATTCAATTGTACGACCATCTCCCCATGGATCATTGCCAACTTTTTCATTCTTAACAGAAGTCATGATAACGTTGACTAACAAGATAATGACGGCAACGCCCATAAACCCTGCACCAATTGAACTAATTAAATTTCCAAAATCCAATCCTTGTCCAGGTAAAAATTTCCAAATACGACGCGGCATTCCCATTAAACCTAAGAAATGTTGGATGAAGAATGTGAAATGGAAACCAATAAAGAACAACCAGAAAGAAATCTTCCCAAGAAGTTCGTTTAACATAGTTCCAAACATTTTCGGCCAGTAAAAATGGGCGCCTCCTAGTAAAGCAAATACTACTCCCCCAACGATTACATAGTGGAAATGCGCAACAACGAAATACGTATCATGATATTGATAATCAGCTGCTGCAACAGATAGCATGATTCCTGTAACTCCACCAGCTACGAATGACGGTATAAAGGCCACTGCATAAAGCATAGGTGTTGTGAAAGAAATACTTCCTCCCCACATTGTCAATAGCCAGTTAAAGATTTTAATCCCTGTAGGTACGGCAATCGCCATAGTCGCCACCGCGAAAATTGCATTTGCGATTGGACCAAGCCCCACTGTAAACATATGATGAGCCCATACCATGAAACCTAAGAAACCAATCAAAACTGTAGCAAAAACCATGGAAGAATAACCAAATAGGCGTTTTTTAGAAAACACTGGGATGATTTCTGAAAATATCCCGAAAGCAGGTAATACAAGGATGTATACTTCAGGGTGACCAAATATCCAGAAGAAATGCTCCCAAATAATCGTGTTCCCTCCTGCGTTCACAACAAAGAAATTCGACCCAAACATCCGGTCAAAGATTAAAAGAAATAATCCGACTGTTAGCGGCGGAAATGCAAATAAAATTAACGCAGATGTGACAAAAGTTGTCCAAGAAAACAACGGCATACGCATATACGTCATCCCAGGTGCACGCATATTAATAATTGTTACGAGGAAGTTGATTCCCCCTATCAAAGTACCTGCCCCAGATATTTGTAATCCTAAAACATAAAAATCGATTCCATGACCTGGAGAAGCAAGCGAAAGTGATGCATAAGATGTCCAACCCGCATCAGGAGCCCCGCCCAGGAACCAAGACATATTTAAAAACACTCCTCCGAAGAAGAACAGCCAAAAACCTAGTGCATTTAAGAATGGAAATGCAACGTCACGTGCCCCAATTTGCAAAGGAGTAACGGCATTCATAAACGCAAATACAAGAGGCATGGCGGCTAAGAAAATCATCGTTGTTCCATGCATTGTTAAGATTTCATTGTAAAGATTCGCACTTATAAAATCACTGTTAGGAACAGCAAGCTGGATGCGAATAATAAGAGCTTCGATACCACCTACGACGAAGAAGAATCCACCTGCAATTAGATACAAAATCGCAATTTTCTTATGGTCAACCGTCGTCAGGAATTCCCAAATGGTACCAAGGAAGCCTTTTTTCTGTGCATAGCTACTCACAATTTTACCTCCCTTTTCACTACCTTGATTAATCTAAAACTTTTAAGCCCATTAAATATTCTGAAAGAGCTTCTAATTCTTGATCATTTAATGTTTTTTCAAATCCAGGCATCTTGTTTCCTGGTTTTAGTGTTTGTGGATTTTTAATCCAGTCTTTTAGCGTTTCTTTATCATGATCTAACCAACCTGCAATTTGAGTACGTTCTCCAAAGTTCGCTAAGTTTGGTCCAACAGCTCCAGCACCCGCAGTAGATGAGGTAGCATGACATCCTAAGCAATTATTTTGGAAGATTTCTTGTCCTTGTTGTGCAACTTTTGAAGTTGGTACGGTTTCTTCCGAATTTTGCATCGCTGTCGTCCACTCATTAAACTCTGTGCGATCCAGTGCTTTCACTTTAAAGTCCATGATGGCATGTGATGGTCCACAAAGCTCAGTACATTTTCCGTAGAAAAGGTTTCCAGCTTCATTCGCTTTTGCATCATCAAATTCTAGATAGAACGTGTTGACACCGTCCACATTTGCATCAATTTTTCCACCTGCAGCCGGAATCCAGAAGGAGTGCTTTACATCCGATGCTTCAATGTTGAAATAGACTTTTTCATCTGTTGGAACGATTAAATCTTGCGCTGTCACTATTCCTAAATCTGGGTATTCAAATTCCCACCAATAAAGATTAGCACGCACATTTACTACTAGTGCTTCTTTATTACCTTCTTCATCAACAGCGTCAATGCCTGAAGTATCAGCAAGTTTAAATGTTGCTGCAACTGTTGGAACTGCAAGAATAAGTAGTAGAATGATTGGAATAATCGTCCACACTAACTCTAAAGTGTGACTTCCCTCTACTTGCTTAGGAATTTTGTTTTCGTCCCCTTTTTTACGACGGAAACGGATAATTGCAATTGCATAGATGATAGTAACAACTACAATAACGCCAACCATAATGAGTGTGCTCAAAACCATTAAATCATATTGTGTTTGAGCAACTTCACCAGCGGGCTGTAATGTGGATAGAAATGGTTCACCACAGCCTGATAAAAGTAGCGATAATGTCGTTAACATTGCCATTAAACGCCATTTTGGTAGCCTTGCTTTCATAGCTTAATCAAACCCCTCTTTCGTAATGTGTTCTGTTTGGTTAACAAGGACTGAAAGAATGTATATGGATTTCTTGGTAGAAAGAATTCCCTTATTTAAATAACGGTTACGATGACCATGGAAACAAAAACAATTGTTAAATAATTTAATGAATAAACAAAATTGATTCTTGCCCACTTAATGTCATCATTCATTTTGTACCCCATTAAGGCAATTATTAGCCATCCAATATTTAAAACGGTGGTTAATGTGACAAAAACAACACCGAGATCTAATAGAAAAAATGGTAACGGTAGCAGAGCGAGTACCCATAACACGATATGTCTCTTCGTTACTGCAAACCCTTTAATGACTGGAAGCATTGGTATTTTGGCTTTTCTATACTCCTCACAACGCTTCATCGCAATCGCGTAAAAATGAGGTGGTTGCCAAATAAACATGATTAAAAACAACACCCAAGCCATAATATCTAAATTTCCATCTACAGCCGCCCAACCAATTAATGGAGGAACTGCTCCAGACACACTGCCAACTATTGTATTACTCACATACTGTCTTTTTGTCCACATAGTATATAAAACAACATAGCTGAAAACACCAATTAATCCTATGATACCTGCCATAATTGTTGTCATAAACAAAAGAACTGATCCAATAATAATCAAAGCGAATCCAAGGGTCAAAACCTTCCCAGCACTAACTTTCCCAGTTACAGTTGGTCTTTCCTTTGTTCTTTCCATTAAGTGATCAATATCTCGGTCATAATAGTTATTAATACTACATGAACCCGCTACGATGAAGGAAGAACCTATCAATGTAAGAAACATGATATCTAGTGACTCTAAGAAGTGAGCTCCTGAAAAATGGAGAGCTAACCATAGTCCTGTAAAAGTGGTTATCAAATTGGAGTTAACAATTCCTATTTTGATGAGTGCTAAAAAATCCTGCCAAGCACTTGAATGAGGTATATCTGTTTCCTGTATGGAAGTTGTCACAAAACGGCTGTTTGACATTTTCTCCCCCCTCTCCTTTAGGCATTCTACCTATACTATAATGGATTATAGCATTCTTTTCTAGGAAGAACGCTAAATTCCAAAAAGTACACTTAATAAATAGTGCACAATCCACCATTGTGAACTTATTAAACCATATATAAAGATTTATTTGTGAAGAGATGATGAAATAATTATGGCGAAACTGTGTCTTCGATATATTATAGAGGGTTTTATATAAATTACAATCCTCATTTTAACATACGTTCTATTAAAACGCTTACAAAAAATAGGAGTGCTGAACGATTTCTAGTTTTATCATCTCTTTTGAGTAGTTGCCTTGGCAATGTTTTTTTGACAACTGTCACATTTTATTGGTTGTGTTTCTTATGTAGATTAGGTATCATCTTAAAAGCGACATTTTATTTTTCTAGCAAACTATTTTTCAAACTCAATTATAAGTAGGTGACTCTATTTGAATAAACGTATCAAATGGCTTTCTGTCATTACAACTGTTGGTATGCTATTCGTGCTTCTTGGGGGTGCTTTGGTAACCAAAACGGATTCTGGAATGGGGTGTGGAAAATCATGGCCGTTATGTCATGGACAGATTATACCAGAAGAGATCCCAATTGAAACCATCATCGAGTTAGCTCATCGTGTAGTATCCGGCGGCGTAGGACTTCTAGTGTTAGCACTATCTGTCTTTTCTTGGCGTTCGATTGGATATAAAAGAGAAACGAAATTTCTTTCTATTCTCTCATTTTCATTCCTTTTGCTTCAAGGATTAATTGGTGCAGCTGCGGTTATGTGGGGGCAAAATGACTTTGTGCTTGCTCTTCACTTTGGTATTTCACTAATTTCATTTGCTGCGGTACTATTATTAACCCTTCTTATTTTTGAAGTGGATCAAAAATTCGATGCTCACAAATTAGTGATCGATAAAAAAATGAAATTTCATATTTTTGCTCTCACTATATACACGTATTTAGTAGTGTATACAGGCGCTCTAGTTAGACACACTAAGTCTAGTCTCGTTTGTCCCGATGTCCCATTATGTGATAATACCTCGCCTTCATTTCCATCTAATATGTATGAGTGGGTACAGATGGGGCATAGAACAGCAGCAAGTCTGATTTTTCTTTGGATTTTATATATCATGATTGTCGCAATCAAACAATATAAAAACCAAAAAGTAATTTATTGGGGTTGGATCATCGCATTTATTCTAGTGTCACTCCAAGCTATAGCTGGTGTGCTCGTTGTATTAACGAAACTATTACTCCCAATTGCTCTTGCGCACGCATTATTTATTTCATTGTTATTTGGGCTACTGTGTTACTTTATTTTACTGGCATCACGAAGTAAAAGCTCATAATTTTTTCAAACACGAGGAATAAATTCCACGTGTTTTTTTAATAGTAAGGAGGTACGACTTGTTCATTAAGCAATTGTCTTACTAGACACTATCGGCTCGAAGTCACAGTTATGCCTTATCATGAAAAAAAGCATAAGAAAAAAGGGGCTCTTCGCTATTTAGTGTTGACAAGACAATTTTCTAGGGTTCAATTGATGCTACCATTTTAGCTTAATGTCAGGATTCTACATATTGATTAAAACAAGCGAAAAACCAAACCGGACAAGGGAATGAGTTCAATTGCTCGCTCAGCATTCACCACCTGTTACAAGAATAATTGATTGAGTTCTGAAACCTACATAGTTGTTTGAACTAAATACTAAATAGCGAAGAAGCAAAAAAGGACCCTTATTAATATAATAAGGGTCCTTTTTTCTTATGCTTTTTCAATTTCAATCAGAAGGTCTCCTGGTGAAATTGCATCTCCACTTTTCACAAACACGTCACGAACCTTCCCTCTGAAAGGAGCTTGAACTGTTGTTTCCATTTTCATGGCTTCAGTAATAACTAAATGTTCTCCTTTGTCTACCTCATCTCCTTTTTCCACAATCACTTTAATGACTGTTCCCGGCATGGTGGCTCCAATATGATTTTCATTTTTTGGATTTGCTTTTAATTTTGAAACAGCTGTTGTTTTTACACTTTCATCTTTTATGATGATCTCTCGGGACTGCCCATTTAGTTCAAAATAAACCACTCTAGTACCATCTGCAAGTGGTTGTCCAATTGAAACTAACTTGACAATCAACGTCTTACCCGTTTCAATTTCTATTTCTATTTCTTCACCTAACTTCATTCCGTACAAAAAGGTTGGTGTATCCAAGACCGACACATCTCCGAATTGGTCAACTGTTTGACAGTAGTCCATAAATACCTTTGGGTACAATGAATAGGCTAAGGCATCAAAACTTGTTACTTGGCGTTGAAGATCATGGAAGAGCTTCTCTTTAATAGCTGAAAAATCAACATCTTCCAGCAGCTCTCCTGGACGAACCGTTATTGGTTCCTTTCCTTTTAGGATGACTTTTTGTAATTCCTCTGGAAAACCTTCATATGGTTGTCCTAAGTATCCTTCAAACAGTTCAACAACAGAGTCCGGGAAATTGATTTTTTCACCTTTCTCAAGCACATCATTCTCACTTAAATCATTTTGAACCATAAAAAGTGCCATGTCTCCTACTACTTTTGAGGAAGGAGTTACTTTCACAATATCTCCAAACAAGTGGTTGACACGAGCATACATCCCCTTTACCTCTTCCCAACGATCACCCAGTCCAACAGCTTTTGCCTGCTGTTGGAGGTTACTATATTGACCACCAGGCATTTCATGCTCATACACTTCCGTATGAGGAGACATCATACCACTTTCAAAATCTTTATAATATTTCCGAACATCCTCCCAATAGTAAGAAAGACTTTCGAGTGACTGAATATCTACCTGAGGTGCCCTATTAGAACCTTTCAGTCCATAATAAAGAGTGTTTGTACTAGGTTGAGAAGTCAATCCTGCCATCGTACTAAGCGCTGTATCTACGACATCTACGCCTGCTTCAATCGCTTTTGAGTACATATAAATTCCATTTCCGCTCGTATCATGCGTGTGTAAGTGAATAGGTAATGTGACGGTTTCTTTCAATTCAGTTACCAATCGATATGCTGCCTCTGGCTTTAATAATCCCGCCATATCTTTAATAGCTAACATATGTGCGCCTTGATTTTCTAACTCTTTTGCTAAATGCTTATAATATTGAATATCGTATTTTGACCGGGTAGGATCGAGTATATCTCCTGTGTAACAAATCGCTGCTTCTGCAACCTTTCCTGATTGACGAACTGCATCGATCGCTACTTCCATCCCTTTAACCCAGTTTAGACTATCAAACACTCGGAATACATCAATTCCTGCAAGAGAGGATTTTTCCACAAATTCACGAATGACGTTATCAGGATAATTTTTATACCCAACAGCATTAGAAGCACGAAGGAGCATCTGAAAAAGAACATTTGGTACTTGTTCGCGAAGGGTTAACAACCGCATCCATGGGTCTTCTTTTAAAAAACGATAAGCAACATCAAAGGTCGCTCCCCCCCACATTTCCATTGAGAAGAGATTCGGCAATAAATGAGAAGTTTCATTCGCAATATGAGTTAAATCACTAGTTCGTACTCGAGTAGCCAATAACGATTGATGAGCATCCCGAAACGTCGTATCCGTTAATAGCACGGATTCTTGATTTCTAACCCAGTTCATTAATCCATCAGGACCTTGTTCATCCAGGATTTGCTTCGTACCTTTCGTGATTGTTTTACCTGCAGGAATAGTAGGTATTCTTGGTTTAGTAAATACCGGTTTTTTTTGTTTTTCAATTCCTGGGAACCCATTAACTGTTACATTTGCAATATAATTTAGCATCTTCGTTCCGCGGTCTTTACGTTTAGCAAAGATAAATAATTCAGGTGTGTCATCTATAAAGGATGTATCGTAATTTCCCGTTCGAAAATTCTCATGTTTCACGACATTTTCTAAAAATGGAATATTAGTTTTTATTCCCCGTATTCTAAACTCTTGTAAATTACGTACCATTTTTGATGATGCTTGTTCAAAGGTTAGGGCCCACGTCGACACTTTTACAAGAAGGGAATCATAGAAAGGTGTTATCACCGCTCCTTGAAATCCATTTCCTGCGTCAAGCCGAACACCAAACCCTCCTCCTGATCGATATACCATAATTTTTCCAGAATCTGGCATGAAATTGTTGAGTGGATCTTCTGTAGTCACACGTGACTGAATTGCAAAGCCATGTGTCGATATGTCCTTTTGATGGGGGATACCTACTTCCTTTCCGTGTAAAGAGTATCCTTGTGCAACTAAAATCTGCGTTTGGACAATATCGACTCCAGTAATCATTTCAGTTATCGTATGCTCTACTTGAACCCGTGGATTGACTTCAATAAAATAAAATTCATTGTTTGATACTAAAAACTCAACGGTTCCTGCATTTAAATAATCTACATTCTTCATGAGTTTAACAGCAGCTTCACAAATTCGTTCACGTAATTCGACAGGAAGACTTACACTAGGAGCAACCTCCACGACCTTTTGATGGCGGCGCTGAACGGAACAATCTCGCTCATATAGATGGATAAGGTTTTGTTCCATATCTCCAATGATTTGAACTTCGATGTGCTTAGGGTTTTGTATGAACTTTTCAACGTAAACTTCATCACTTCCAAATGCCGCTTTAGCTTCTGATTTGGCTCGATCATATGATTCACGTACTTGCTCCAGACTCTCAACAATTCTCATCCCTCGGCCACCACCGCCAAGATTTGCTTTAATGATAATTGGATATCCGTGTTCTTTTCCAAATGAAACGACATCCTCTAAACCTTTAATCGGTCCTCCTGTTCCTGGAATAATAGGAATTTCTGCCAACTCCGCTTGTTTACGGGCTTTCACCTTATCTCCGAACATATCCAAATGCTGACTCGTAGGGCCAATAAAAGTGATTCCCTCTTCTTCACATCTTCTTGCAAATAGGATGTTCTCAGATAGAAATCCGTAACCAGGATGAATCGCATCAACTTCTGCCTTTTTGGCGATTCTGATAATACCCTCGATGTCTAAATATGCATCAATTGGTTTTTTCCCTTCTCCGATTAGATACGCTTCATCGGCTTTATATCGATGAAAAGAACCTGAATCTTCTTTTGAATAAATGGCGACCGTTCGTAAATTCAATTCGGTACACGCCCGAAAGACACGAATAGCGATTTCACCTCTGTTAGCAACTAATACTTTTTTGAATGTACTCATTTAATCCTCTCCCCTGTGTAAGTTCTTGAAGAAAATACAATTCTTCCAATTTAGATTTTTAAGAATTACGCGTAAATCGTTCAAGACTTGGTTGCGGTACCGTTTTCTCTTGAGATTTGACTGGTTTATATTTTTCTTCATACTTGATAAACATCGACACATTTACTAATAGACCCATTGATAATGAGAGAAGGAGCAAGGACGAGCCTCCGTAACTAATAAAAGGGAGCGGAACACCGGTAATGGGAATCAGCCCAGAGACCCCCCCTAGGTTTATGAAGGTTTGAATCCCAATCATTGAGCTAATACCAACGGCCAGCATAGTTGCGAACGGGTCTTTACTCCTAAACCCTATGTATATACCTTTCAACACTATATACCCAATCCCTAGTAAAACGAATGCTACTCCAAACAATCCGAGTTCTTCTGAGATAATTGCCATAATAAAATCTGTATGTGGCTCAGGTAGATAACCAAGCTTTTGAACACTTTTTCCTAAACCTACTCCTTCGACCCCACCATTTCCAATCGCAAAATAGGAATTAATCAATTGATAGCCGTTATCTTCTGGGTCTAAAAAGGGATCTACAAACGCACTTATTCTTCCTAATCGTTCTTCTGTAACGATACTATCTTTTTTCAATAGAATAATAGGTGAAAATGCCACAGCGAAAAGAATTGCTAACACAATCAGTTTAATCAAAGATTTCCCATTTACACCTGACACTAAAATAACAGAACACCCTATAGAAAATATAATTGCCGCTGTACCAAAGTCAGGCTGTACAAAGACGAGCGTACAAATAAAAATGAGAATCCCAATCGGTGGTGCTACTCCTTTATTAAACTCATTAATATAGTTCTGTTTTTTAGCATAAACAACAGATAGATAAATAATAATAGAAAGTTTCGCAAATTCTGAAGGCTGTAGCTTAAAAGAACCTATCAAAATCCAACTCTGTGCATTATTAGTGTTGTCGCCGACAAAATGTACGGCCACTAATGATAAGACGGTTAACAATAGGACCGGTATCAGGACTTTGTTAAACTTAAATGCTTTGTAAGGGAAAATAGCGGCTACGATAAAAGCCAAAAACCCTACAATGACAAACAGCAACTGTCTTTGGTAAAAAAAGCTGCTAGGAAGTTCATATTTCGTGACAGCAGTGACCATACTTGCACTGTAAACCATTACCACACCAAAAATACAAAGAAGGGCATAAACGATCACAAGTGAGTAGTCATAGGATCTCATTATTTTTTTAAACATTCAGATTTCATTCCCTTTTCTAAATATTATAATTCTATAATTTTCGCTGATATCCTGCTTTCTTTTTTAATTCCTTCTCCTTTTGTACAAAAAAACTCAAACAACCACATTGCACTGTTTGAGTTTTTTATTAAATAGGATTATTTTTTTGTTGAAGCTTCATGCAAAATAGACAATTCACGTTCTAGTGAACCCATCAATTCTTTTCCATCTGTATCATCCACTAAGCCAAGGCGAACGGCAAACTCAATTTCGCGAGATAGCCCAAACATTTGCGTATCTAACACTTCCTCATAAAGAGGACATTGAGGCATCGTTAAGTTGTCCATCTGGACCTTGATTAGCTGTAAAATTTTATCTGCATCGAGCTTTAATAATTCGTAGGCTTTCTCTCGATGATTTATTGTCATTTCAGACGCCACAGTGATCCCCCCTTGTTTCCGAGCAAATAGCCAATCATATCAAAATTTTATCCTGAAACGAATAAAATTGCAAGAGCTAGACAGGGTAAAATCTACAGTTATTCTTAAAGTCTCTTTTCGTATACATTGTGGCTTTTTCATCTGATTGTAGATGGAATACCCTTTGTACTGCTGATTTCCATAAAAAACAGACGTATCCAGCTTCAGTGGCTTGCGGCTCGGGGTCAAATGAATAACTCTCCAGCGATTCAGGCATCACCTCCGAGTTCTTCATTTGCCTGACGCCGCAGGACAGCCACTTCCGCTTTTCTCAATCCAGCTTCAGTGGCTTGCGGCTCGGGGTCAAATGAATAACCCTCCAGCGATTCAGGCATCACCTCCGAGTTCTTCATTTGCCTGACGCCGCAGGACAGCCACTTCCGCTTTTCTCGATCCAGCTTCAGTGGCTAGGGACTCGGGGTCAAATGCAACAATCTTTTCGAAAACAGCTTTCTTAAAAGATGCTCCATTGATAACGCTGACTCATTAGTCGTAACATTTCTAATCCCGCAACACTGTTTCCTTTTTCGTCTAGTGCTGGACCAAAAATTCCAATCCCACATTGTTGTGGAACCGCACCCATGATTCCTCCTGAAACACCGCTTTTTGCCGGAACCCCTACTTTAATAGCAAATTCACCAGAAGCATTGTACATACCGCATGTCACCATAAAGGTCTTGCATATCCTAGCAATACTAGTTGGTATTTTCACCTCTCCCGTAACAGGGTCTTTTCCATCATTAGCAAATACAGCCCCTATAGTTGCTAATTCCAAACAATTGAGTTCAATTGCACATTGTTTTGTATAAAGGTAAAGGAGGTCCTCAATATTCCCTCTAATTACGCCATATTGTTTCATAAAATATCCTAAAGAACGGTTCAAGAAAGCCGTTTCGAATTCAGATTTTGCCACTTTTTCATTGTACGTTACTCCTTCACTTCCGATTAAGCACTGAACAAATTGGATCAACCGTTCCCATCTTTCTTCGTGGTCTTTTCCGTTGATCATGTTTGTAACGGCTAATGCTCCTGCATTAATCATCGGATTTAGTGGTTTAGAAGGTTTATTCGCCTCTAGCTTTACTATGGAATTAAAGGGATCACCTGTCGGCTCCATTCCCACTTTTTGAAACACCTCTGCCGGGCCATTGTCCATCAATACAAATGCTAAGGTAATCACTTTCGAAATACTTTGTAAAGTAAATTTTTTTAAATACTCTCCTGCAAAAAAGGTCGTACCGTCTAGATAACATATCGATACCGCTAGATCATAAGCATTACTTTCCATTAAAGCTGGAATATAATCAGCTACCTTTCCTCTTTCCGCAAAAGGTTTAGCCTTTTCCACCAGTCTTTTTAGTTCTTCATTTGTTTGACAATCCATTATTTACCACCTTTCTCCATTCAGAACTATTCATACTCTCCTTTCTTTTACCCTATTATGATAAAGAGATACTTCCCTTTTCTCTTCCCTAAAAACGCGCTATAATTCTATAGATAACACATACATTGATTTCTGCCTATGTTATGCTTGTTCTGTCAATAAGTAACCGCTTAAAAGCCCACCCCCGTCTCATGAGTGACATCAAGAAAGGAAGAGATTTGATTTGGAAATGATCATTCGTTTTACTGGAAAAGTGGATTATCCGATCACACTTGATCCGACTGTGTGGATCTTTGATGATCGAAAAAAAGAGCTCGAAGATTTCTTTGAAAAGAGTCTAGAGGAAAAAGATGAGCTAGAAGAATATACGAAAGCCATTTCAAAGCATTGGTCACGAGAAATTCAGGAAGGGGCGACCTATCCCCCGACCTTAAAATCAGAAAAAAAATACGAAAAACAACGATTATTATCCTCAACTTTCGGAATACCATTAAAGCCCTTTATTCAAAATGCGTCTCCACAAGAAGGTGCTCAAACATTTATTATCGAAACCGATAACGACTCGGTTAGTTTTCCGCTCCAAACTGCTATGGACTTTATTCTTTGTTTTTCGAATAAAGGAAAACCTCTAACAGAGGATGGTCCTGTACATGTTTATTTTAAAGACGGAACTAACCAAGAAAAACCGATAAAAAATGTAAAATCCTTCATTATAGCCTAACCAAAAAACCGGCTCATGCACAATGAGACGGTTTTTTCATATAAATATGAAGGGTGGTTTGCCATCATAATAAATCGGCTGCTAACTGTGCTAAACCTGAACGTTCACCCTTAAGTAACTTAATGTGACCTGCAATTTGCTGCTCTTTAAACTTCTCAATCACATAAGTTAAACCGTTATTGTATTCATCCAGGTAAGGATGATCTATTTGCGCTGGATCTCCCATTAACACGATCTTACTTCGTTCACCTACTCGCGTTAAGATGGTTTTCACTTCATGCTTCGTTAAATTTTGAGCTTCATCGATTATGATGAACTGCTCCGGAATACTTCTCCCTCGAATATAGGTGAGGGCTTCAACTTCAATTGAGCCCATTCCTGCCAAAATATTATCCAGTTCTCCTGGTTTTTTCGTGTTGAATAAATATTCTAAATTGTCAAAAATCGGTTGCATCCAAGGGCGTAACTTTTCTTGCTTTTCTCCTGGAAGAAATCCAATATCTTTTCCCACTGGAACAATTGGCCGAGCAACAAGGAGTTTTTTGTATGCCTGAAAGTCTTCCGTTTGCAAAAGACCTGCAGCTAGCGCCAGAAGCGTCTTCCCTGTGCCTGCCTTACCCGCTAGAGTCACGAGCGGTATATCTGTTCGCAGCAACAATTCAAGGGCCATCGTCTGCTGTACGTTCCTCGGTTTAATCCCCCAAATAGGATCATGATCATAGACGAGTTTTTTCAGTGTTTTTCCACTAGGATCAACAATCCCGATAGCTGAGGAAGAACTACCTAGTGAATCTTTCAATAGTAAAAATTGCTGTGAATAAAAGGGAATTTCACTGATCTTACTGATTAAGAGCTCCCCTTTTTCATAAAATTTATCTAAATATTCTCTTTGTACATAAATTTCTTTAAATCCAAAGTAACTGTCGCTATCTTCAATAACACGATCATTTAAAAAATCTTCCGCCTGTAACCCAAGCGCATCTGCCTTTACACGAACTAAAGTATCTTTACTCACAAGAATGACGGATTTCCCGTTCGGTTTATCTCCTTCTTCATTCGATAAGTTTTTCGCCACTGCTAAGATGCGATTATCGTTCGTTTTTTCAACAAATATATCTTCCAATTCTTGAAAAGAGCGGTGATTTAATTCTATTCTAATCGTTCCACCATTATGAAGTGGTATTTTTTCATGAAGTTTTCCTTGCTTTCGAAAACCGTCAATTAACTTGGATACATGTCTTGCGTTTCTACCGATTTCGTCCATATACCTTTTTTTGGAATCCACTTCTTCAAGTACTACAGCTGGAATAACGACTTCATTTGTTTGGAAGGAAAAGATCGCATAAGGATCTTGTAACAAGACATTGGTATCTAATACATAAATTTTACTCAAATCGATGCCCCCTGCTCCTCATTTCTATTACTAGTGTATGTAGCCCCTTTCTAACAGGTTATTTTTTTCGTAGCTTTTGGACGACTTGTTAAAATATATGAAACAACGAATAAAGATAGAAGATAATTACACACTAATCATATAGATTAAAGTTTCTATTAGGAGGAAAAAGATGAAAGTTTGTTTATATTTGATAACAGCGCTAATCTTATTAACAGCGTGTTCAACCAGCCAAAGCAAAGAAAACCAAGTAAAGGATAACAAACAGCCAATATCCGTCAATGATAGCAATATTAAGGTGGAAGACCGTGAACAAAGTAGAAAGGTGTCAAAACACTTAGAAGAATTAGCCGTTTCTATTCCAAACGTGAAGAGTGCTACTGCTGTGGCTCTAGGAGGATATGCCATTGTTGGGATTGATGTTGATAAAGATTTAGAACGGTCAGATGTCGGGAGTCTTAAATATTCAGTGGCTGAAAGCTTAAAAAACGATCCTTATGGTGCTGAAGCGATAGTTGTTGCAGATCCAGATATCACTGCACGACTTAAAGAACTCGGGCAAGATATTCAAGAAGGTCATCCACTCCAAGGAGTTATGAATGAATTAGCCGACATAGCCGGTAGATTAATGCCCGAGATTCCGAAATTACTTCAAACACCAGACCCTGAAAAAGCACCAGAAGAACAAGATAAAAAATTGAATAATCAAAAAGAAAATGAATTAGATAAGGAACAAGAAGATCAATCAAATGACCACTTGAAACAAAACTAATTTTCATAGTACTCCAGATGATGTTCTTAGATTCAGGATACAAAAGAAGCCTGAAATAAGCTCTATGCTTTTTTCAAGGCTTCCATTACTTGTCGATCCAGCCTTGCAGCTGCATCTTTATCGTAGGTTTTATCATATTTTGGAGCTTGCACAATTTTCGATCCATAAAACATTACGTCTCTAACCTCTGTTATCTTCAATTTCAATAAGCTAAGTTTCAAAGGTACATCTTGCAGTTGTTCTACTTCAACAACTTTTCCTGAAATGGAGTAGGTTGATTCATTTGCTAACAAACACACTGTAACAGCTGCGTTTTCCATCACATTTTCAACCAACCTCGATCTTTGATCAACTGCCATTAATAATGTCCCTTCATCTTTCGCATAGACCCATGAAATCGCATGAAAAACAGGTGCACATGTCTCTCTATCCATTGAGGAGATCGTGATAAACGTTTCATTTTGAAGCACATCATATAGGGCAGGTATTAATTTTGGTTCACTACGATTAGCCATTTTTCTCCCCCTCTCATTGTAATCCTCTAACTCTTTAGTTCTCATTTAATCTGACAAGTTCCAAGAAGCATATGCCACTCATTTAGCAGGATGCTTCATCCAAAAAAGAATTTTTCAGGAAAGGAATTTAGTCTAAGAAGATAAGTCTACAAGCTCTTCACCAACAAATAGAATCATTGTAATTTAATTACAAGAGAAAATGTAAAAGAAAACATGCTTTCTTGGGTTTTTTCTAGGTGTTACATAAACTTTTATTACGAATACAACCTAGTTAAAAGAAAAAATCTTATAGCTTAAGTATACTATACTATGTGCTGAGAGTGAAATATAGACTCATGCAGAAGATCTTGCTTTTCGTATTTTCGTAAAACATGCTATACTTATTTATGTTTAATGATCTTAAAGGATGGAGGTTTTACCATGAGAGTCAAATGTGTTCTTTGCGATCAGATCAATCAAATCGAAGATGATACCTTAGCAGCTAAACGATTAAGAAACCGTCCAATACATACATATATGTGTTCTCCCTGCAGTGAACGTATCAGTGAGAGAACGGAAGAGAGAAGGAAAACAGGAAATTTTCGTCTTCATGCAACGCCTAAGGAAGCAAAAGAATTTTAATGATATTATTCGGACTTATTCTTGGTATTTTTCCCGGTACACCTTTAGTGTTCTTTTGAAAGGGATGGAGTCTCTTAAGAGTAAGAAAGTGTATACACTTTTACTTACCTTTGATTTCATTCCCATCATTGAACACATCTAATGGCCATGAAAGTATCGAGTTTTTCTTTCATTCAGTTCTTCCGAGTGGAATTACCTTTCTATCTCTAAAAGCTGATTTTCCCCATATCATCATTGCGCCATTGGTTACATTACCTACGATAGGAATTCATTCCCCATTAGTATATCTAGCCAACAAGCCTGTGCCTCCCCTTTTAGACCTAGTTGTCATCTTATTTTGGTTGACAGGACACTAATTTTTTTCTTTTTTCTTGAGTAGCTTATACATCAACTTCCGAAAGAGATTTACTTATCACCGTGAACCTAAGGCTCTTTAACTAAAATGTGTTTTGCAAAGAATGTCATTTTGAACGAAATAAATGCCCATATAGAATATTTACTGCAATAGCACCATTGTAAACGAAAACAACTTCACATAGGGTCTGTAATGAATCGAAAATATGAAAAGCGCACACATTTTGTGCTAGATACAAATCCCTCCAAATACTACTAATTTCTTACCTCACAAAAAAACTCACCGAAAAATCGGCGAGTTTTTTTGTATTATTTAGCTTCTGATTGCAGTTTTTTTTCGTTATGCAAACGAATTTTATAAATTATCAAAATGATCGCAGCTACAACAAGCCCTTCTGCAATTGGCAAGAAAATACCTAAAAAAGTAAGGACAGTACACCCTAAAATAAGAAAGAGGTAGATAACGACCGCTTTAAGTACCGGTAACCTCTTGGCAAATCCTAGTTTGAAAACAAGAATGGATAGAGCCACAATCGTCAAGTACAGTAGCCACATACCTATTTCTGTATTTTCATTTACTTGGTACAGGGAAGCAAAAAATGATAATCTATCTTCTACCATTATTCATCCCCTCCTTTATTATTAGTCGTTCTTATCCGCAAGCTTCATTTTTTTCGTCACTCGTTCACGTTCATTTTTATCTAGAACTTTCTTACGTAGACGAATTGATTCTGGAGTAATCTCACAGTATTCATCATCATTTAGATATTCTAATGATTGTTCTAATGACATAATACGTGGTTTTTTGATTGTAACAGTTTGATCTTTATTTGCTGAACGAACATTTGTCGCTTGTTTTGTTTTGGTAATATTTACTGTAATGTCATTTTCACGAGTATGCTCTCCAACAATCATTCCACCGTAAATTTCTGTTCCAGGCTCAACAAAAATTGTCCCGCGATCCTCTACTTGCATTATGCCGTATTGAGAAGATTTACCCGTTTCCATCGAAACGATTACACCTTGACGACGTCCACCAACACGACCTTGTTGCATTGGTTGATAACTATCAAATGTGTGGTTAATAATACCATATCCTCTTGTCAACGTCATAAATTCAGTTGAATATCCGATAAGTCCTCGTGCAGGAACGGTAAATGTTAATCGAACTTGTCCGTTTCCATTATTAACCATATCAAGCATTTCACCTTTACGGGAACCAAGAGATTCAATAATACTACCTGTATATTCTTCAGGAACATCGATTTGAACGCGCTCTACTGGTTCACTTTTTACACCATCAACCATGCGTACAATTACCTCAGGTTTAGATACTTGAAGCTCATACCCTTCACGTCTCATGTTTTCAATCAAAATGGATAGGTGTAGTTCTCCGCGTCCAGAAACAACCCATGCATCTGGTGATTCTGTATTTTCAACACGTAAACTAACATCCGTTTGAAGTTGCGCTAACAACCGCTCTTCGATTTTACGAGAAGTAACAAACTTCCCTTCTCTCCCAGCGAATGGGCTATTATTAACTAAAAATGTCATTTGAAGAGTAGGTTCATCAATTCGCAAAATAGGTAGTGGATCTTGTTGATCGATTGGGCAAACCGTTTCACCTACGTTAATATCTTCCATGCCGGAGACGGCAATCAAATCACCCGCATTAGCTTTTTCAATTTCAACACGCTTTAACCCCAAGAAACCAAACATTTTCGTTACACGAAAATTCTTAAAAGAACCATCCAATTTCATTAATGACACTTGTTGGCCAACTTCCATGGTTCCACGGAAAACACGTCCAATTCCAATTCTTCCTACATAATCATTGTAATCTAGAAGAGCTACTTGGAATTGCAATGAATCTTCGCTGTTATCTACGGGAGCAGGAATATTTTCAATGATACCTTCATATAAACACTGCATGTTTTCATCTTGTTTTGCAGGATCGGGATCTACGCTAGCTGTTCCACTGATTGCCGAGGCATAATACACCGGAAATTCTAATTGATCTTCGTTCGCATCTAGTTCAATAAATAATTCTAAAACTTCATCTACTACCTCTTCCGGACGAGCAGAATCTTTGTCAATTTTATTCACAACTACAATTGGCGTTAATTTCTGTTCTAATGCCTTTTTTAACACAAAACGAGTTTGAGGCATACATCCTTCGTAGGCATCTACTACTAGAAGGACACCATCTACCATTTTCATGATACGCTCTACTTCTCCACCAAAATCAGCATGACCTGGCGTATCTAAAATATTAATACGCGTATCTTTATATTGAATTGCCGTATTTTTTGCAAGGATAGTAATTCCACGTTCTCTTTCTAAATCGTTGGAATCCATTGCTCTCTCTTCGACATGTTCATTCGTACGGAAAGTGCCGGATTGTTTTAACAATTCATCAACTAGCGTTGTTTTCCCGTGGTCAACGTGGGCAATAATCGCTATATTTCGTAAATCTTGTCTAAGTTTCATTTTTTCACTCCTGATTTGCATGATTTTCTAACGTGCATTCTATTAACCTGATTATTATATCACAGACAGTAGAAAAGCTGAAATATATTATGTACAATATGAAAAAAGGGGTGATTGATTTTGAAAAATATTCAATGGGTATTTGTCCTTTTTGCCACTTTAGCTGCAGCTTTTATTATTGGCATTGGGATTTTCATTAGCGAAGAAAGCTTTTTAGGTATACTCTTATGTATTGTTTCGTTGATTTTTATTATGGGTTTTGGTTTTAAAACGAAAAAAAAACTTCGAGAAAGTAAATGAGCTTCTAGTAATTCATTTCCTAACATTACCAAAAGGTCGCCAATATTTTGGCGACCTTTTTAGGCTGTTTCAAGAAGAATATTGTTTTTTACACCATCATACAACCTATCCAAAAGGTAGAATTCGGGGCTTGGTTAGAATTTGTCAAAATGGATTTTTCCATTTACAGTTTGTTTTGTAGCAACAATTTATACGAGAAGATCCTATATCAATGCCAAGTTCCTATTCTTTAGTTAGTTGATTTTTTACTAATAAGTCAATCGTTCACTTTATGGATTTAGATGAATCTCCCTAGTACAAGGAGTCATTCGTTTGTTTAAATTTTTGAGAAAGAAGCTGTCTTTTTTTGCACCAAGGTCTATCATGATAGATAATTATGAAGAATCTCGTGATGTAAGTTGGCTTTTCCTACGATTAATGAACTTTTTTCAACAACAGCTAAAGGTTCTCCCGATAAGTTTGTCACCTTGCCTCCCACTTCTTCAATAAGAATTTTCCCTGCGGCAAAATCCCATGGTGCTAACCTCATCGTTAAGTAGGCATCTAATCTCCCAGCAGCCACATAAGCCATTTCTAGTGCTGCCGAGCCATAAGACCTTGTTGCCCTCACATCTCTAACAAGAGGGGCAAGCCTAGAAGGTTCCATATGTTTATTGGTCGTTAACCACAATGCGTTAAAGGCAATTACCGCTTCATTAAGTTCGACCGATGGAAGATTGGGTAGTTTTTCCTCATTCATATACGCCCCTTTTCCTTTTTGAGCGTGATATAATTCGTTGTGCACTACATCATAAATATAGCCTACCATACCAACACCATCTTCATAGATACCGATACTGATAGCAAAATTTCGCTGTTGATGGACAAAATTCATCGTCCCATCAATCGGATCAATTATCCAAATTACCCCTTTTGTATCTTCTATTTGATTTCCAAATCCTTCTTCTCCTAAAATTCGATGGTCGGGGAAGTGTTCATTAATCTTTTCAATAAAAAATTGTTCAGTATCTTTGTCCATATTTGTTACTAAATCATTTGCATTCGACTTTGTCTCAATCTTCAACTGCTGTATAAAAGATAGTTTGATGATTTTCCCTGCTTCTTCGATCCATCTCTTAGCGTATGTATCAATTTCGTTCCAGTTTGACATAGAATTCCCTCCAACGATCATAGTATTTCCTCTTCCTTATAGGAAAGAATTGATTGGACCTCTTTGCTCAAGCTTATAAGAAACGAGGCACTCATTCAAGTAACATCTCTTCATTTCTTGACACCCTCTTTCCATATACTCACCTCAATTCGATCTCACATGCACATAATTTCAGTTGATACGCAAGAAAACGAGCCATAGGCTCGTTTTCTATTTACAATTCGTTCAGTTTTACTAATTCATTTCGGATTTTCATCAACTTATTCTTCGACTTTGATTTGTTCACTTCATTCTTCTGTTGAATCGCTTCAAACAAAACTGCGAGTTCATAATCCATTTCTAAACGAAGTACCGCTAATTTTTGTTTGTGGTAATCTTTTCTAATTGAACTATTTAAAACTTGTTTCATGGATTTTTCCACCCCTTCCACGTTAAGATCTTTTTTTCGTGAGCTTAGAGGACTAGAGTTACTATATACTATGAGGTTATGGTGAAGTGGTAACAAAAATGTGTATTTACCTAGTTTTCCTCTCTTTTTTCGAAAGTATAGAAATATGCTACAATGATGATTGAATTCGATCGTAGGAGGACACCACAAGTATGAGTTTTAATGGATTTAAAGAAGAAGATTTTGACGTTTTTCAACTAGAAGGTTTAGAGCCGCGAATGGAGGCGTTAATATCGACCATTCGTCCCAAATTAGAAGCCTTAGGAGAGCATTTTGCACCTACTTTAAGCTCTTTAACAGGGAATGATATGTATTATCATGTCGCTAAGCATGCACGCCGTACAATCAATCCTCCACAAGACACATGGGTGGCTTTTGCTAACAATAAACGAGGTTATAAGCAACACCCTCATTTTCAAATCGGGTTATGGGGAACCCATGTTTTCATTTGGTTTGCTGTCATTTATGAAGCACCCTTTAAAAAAGAATACGCATCAACCCTTCTTCAGAAAATCAATGAGATCAACTCTAGCATTCCGTCCGATTTTGTCTGGTCTAGCGATCACACAAAACCAAATGTAATCAAGATGTCTGATATGAATGAAACTGAATTAATTCACTTATTTCATCGATTGCAAACAGTAAAGAAAGCAGAACTATTATGCGGTGTTTCCATTTCACGAAATAAAGCCGTTTCAATGAGCTCGGATGACTGGATGAATGTAATAAATCATGCATTTGTAAAGTTACTACCCCTTTACCAAATGACCTAAACATGTTAATCGCCCATCTATCCTATCATCCTTTTAAAAAAAGTAAGTCGGTGTCCTAGGACACCGACTTACTTTTTTTGATTCATTCTTATTCGTGATGCAGTTGGCTCTTCTTTTGTTTTTTTTATAACATGATAGGAAGAATATCCGCTCGCTTCTTCAAATTCTTTAAAAAGCTGTTTTTCTTGAGATTTCCCTGGTACTATTTCCTTAAATCGACGGTAAACAGCCATAACGTTTTCTCGATCGCAACCCTTTTCGTATGCTTTTTCAATCGTTTCAAAAAAACGAATGACTTCTACTACCTCTTCTGTTGACCATTCTAATGAAAACGGGTATTGATATTCCATTTCTTGAACACCTTCACTTTGCTATAATCTCCACCTCGCTCGAATCTTCTCCACATCAAAGAGAATGTTATCGAACAACTCTTGAACTGTTGTGATATCTTTTATTAAGCCCATTACTTGCCCAGCCCATGCAAATCCTTCGGTTTGTTTTCCCTCATATATGTATCTTCTATTCGCTTCACCGCTAATAAGCTCTTTTAGCACCAGATAGTCAGCGTTAGTTTGTTCTAGGTTTAAGATTTGATCTGCCCATTCATTTCGAATGACTCTGGCCGGGGCACCAATTTTCCGTTTGATTACGACTGTATCATTTTCTTTCCCGTCAATCAAGGCTTCTTTGTAACTTAAATGAGCATGAACGCATTCTTTTGTAGCGATAAAACGTGTACCCATTTCAATTCCATCTGCTCCTAAACAAAGCGCAGCCATTAACCCTCGACCATCCCCAATACCGCCTGAAGCAATAACCGGAATCGACACAGCATCCACTACCTGAGGCACTAGAACCATAGTCCCTACATCATCTTTGCCTAAATGTCCTCCACCCTCTTGTCCTACGACCATTACCGCATCAGCACCTAGTTCTTCGGCTTTTACTGCCTGCCGTTTTGATGCTACGAGAACTAACTTTTTGGCTGAACTTCCGCTTAGCCTTTCAAAAATAGGAGCTGGGTTGCCTCCAGTCATTGTGATAACCGGTATTTTCTCTTCCATTGCTATTTCAAGAAAGGATTCAAATGGTCGTCCGTGCTGACCAATCGCAAAATTAACACCAAATGGGTGCGATGTAAGTTGCTTAGCTTTGTGAATTTCCTGACGAAGCTCTTCCGGAGTTGATAAACTCATCGCCGTTATTTGACCTAATCCTCCTGCATTAGAAACCGCCGCTGCTAAATCTGAATACGCTAAATATGCTAATCCTCCCTGAATTATTGGATATTTAATCCTCAACATCCTTGTGATGGGTGTTTCCAAATTCATCATACCAACAACCCCTCTCCTTTGTGTTTGCCGTCGCTTTGCCACCAAAAATAGTATCTATCTTAGTGGAGGGCTGTTTTCGCAAAGTATGTTACTTTTCGTATCAGTCTATAGCCTATGAGCTAGCCACAATGTATACGAAAAAACGCCTATCCTATGAGTGTTATTTCCTTATCTAAATGCTTGTATGTTCTATCCAATTCATACTGATTCCCCCTACTTCTTCACCCATTGCTTTTTTCTACCCTTTCGCACAGGATAAATTCTCTCCCTTCACACAAACTAATATGACTATGCAAAAAAAAACTTAAATGCTATAATTTCATTCGATATTCTATTGATTACTCGTTGACTCAATAAATTCCTGCATAAAACGAAAAAATATTCATTTAATTCTTAAAAAACTAATTATTTAATAATGAGGTGTCCTACAATGTCACAACTCAACACTCCTTTGTTCACTGGATTAGTTGAACATAGTAAAAAAGAACCTGTACAATTCCATATCCCTGGACATAAGAAAGGAGCAGGAATGGATCCTGATTTCCGCGCGTTTATTGGTGATAATGCTTTATCCATTGATTTAATTAATATAGTTCCCCTTGACGATCTCCATCAACCGAAAGGCATGATTAAAGATGCACAGGATCTTGCAGCCGAAGCTTTTGGTGCAGATTATACCTTCTTCTCTGTTCAAGGTACATCTGGAGCAATCATGACAATGGTGATGAGTGTCTGTGGACCGGGGGACAAAATCATCGTTCCAAGAAATGTTCACAAATCAGTCATGTCTGCCATCGTGTTTTCTGGTGCTACACCGATTTTTATTTATCCAGAAGTTGACAAAGACCTGGGGATTTCTCATGGTATTACAACTGATTCTGTTTCTAGAGCATTAGAACAGCATCCAGATGCCAAAGGTCTCTTAGTCATTAACCCTACCTACTTTGGGATTTCTGCTAACTTAAAGGAAATCGTTGAAATTGCACATTCCTATCATGTCCCAGTATTAGTGGATGAAGCCCACGGTGTTCACATTCATTTTCATGACGATTTGCCCCTTTCTGCAATGCAAGCTGGAGCAGATATGGCTGCCACGAGTGTGCATAAGCTTGGTGGATCCTTGACTCAAAGCTCCATATTGAACATAAAAGGAAATCTTGTGTCACCTAAACGAGTCCAATCAATATTGAGCATGTTAACAACTACCTCCACTTCATACCTTTTGCTAGCCTCCCTGGATGTAGCAAGAAAAAGACTTGCCACTGAGGGAAGAAAATTAATTGAAGCGTCAATCCAACTATCTAACTCTATTCGAGACCAAGTTAATCAAATGGAACATATTTATTGTATTGGAGAAGAGATTCTGGGGACTAAGGCTACCTTCGATTATGATCCAACTAAATTAATAATTTCTGTTAAAGACCTTGGTCTCACTGGATTCGACGCAGAAAAATGGCTACGTGAAGTGCATAATATCGAAGTGGAAATGTCAGATTTATACAATATATTGTGCATTATTACCCCTGGTGACACACAAAAAGAAGCGGACATTATTGTGAACGCTTTGAAAGAGCTTTCGACCAATTTTCAACATCACTCAGGACAGCGAGCTATATCTGTCCTCTTACCTGATATCCCGTTACTATCGGTTACACCCAGAGATGCCTTCTATTCCGAAACTGAAGTGGTTCCAATTAATGAATCTGTTGGTAGAGTTATCGCTGAGTTTATTATGGTCTATCCCCCTGGTATACCAATTTTCATCCCAGGTGAAATTATTACAAAAGACAATCTTACGTATATCGAAAAGAATGTCGAAGCTGGCTTACCTGTACAAGGGCCGGAGGATTTTGATTTAAAACATCTACGTGTTATTAAAGAACATAAAGCCATTCGTTAAGAAATACCCAACGCGCCTGAATCTCAACGAAGAAAAGTGTAGAATTTTTGTTATTTCTTCTCTTAATAAGGCTCTTTTCGAATACATTGTGGCTATTTCATCTATTTTTGATTAAGTCCTTCATTACACTGTTGATTTCCGTCAAAAATAGACGAAATGATGCCTCGAAACAATGCTATATCATAAGTAATAAATTGATACGAAAAGTAACTATTCATTGCGAAGAAATCAGCCTAATAAAAACAACGAGGTGATCTGAGATCACCTCGTTTCTAATTTTATTTAAAATCCCCTTTATTCATCCCGCTATCTATTTATTAATCATCTAATTCTGCTTCGTGATCACAACCACATTCTGAATATAAAACCGTTACTTTTTCATCATCATAGTGTTCCATCGTTCCTAAACATGATTGACAAACGATTGTACCCATATTCGGACACCCCTTTTTCATGTGATGTGAAAGCGCTTAACCTTCTAATTACATAATAATATAACACATTAAGATTATCAAGCCCAAATAGTATAACATATTAACGTTTTCCATC
This sequence comes from Bacillus sp. 2205SS5-2, assembly GCF_037024155.1. NCBI lineage: Bacteria > Bacillati > Bacillota > Bacilli > Caryophanales > Bacillaceae > Bacillus > Bacillus spongicola. Next base: position 63,245 of record NZ_JAYKTS010000007.1, on the reverse strand, counting down.
CCTTTTCAGGTTCAAAATCAAAAGTAGTACATTCAAGTATATATAGGATATTCTTTTCTACTTAATATAGAACAACCATTTGCTACAATTTCAAGTTAAACAGAAATGATTCGCTACCTGGGACTGCCTTTCTCGAAATCGCTATTTATTCTGTCTTAGTGCTTCTAATTGTATTTTTTGTTGCTAACGAATCAAATTTCGAATAGAAACAGCCATTTTGGGTAGGATTCCATTCGAAATGATACGAAAAAAATTGCCCTAAGGCTACCTAATATGAATAGCTCTTTTGGGATACATTTTGGCTCCTTAAGACTAATGTTAGATGGAACCCTCCATTTTGCTGTTGATCCTCATCTAAAATAGACAAAAAGATGCCCGAGGTCATTCTTCATCACAAAATAGGGACTAATTCGAAAAGCCACAATCTTTGCGAATACAGCCTAATTAATCAACTTAAAAAACCAATGAAGAACGTTCTTCATTGGCTTCTTTACTATTCAAGCAGGATCGGTGACAGGGGTTTCAATTAAATTAGGGTCCAACATTTCATAACCCTTCCCTCTTAGCCCCTCCACGATCTCAGCAAGAGCTTCATTCGTCCATGTTCGATCATGCATGAGGAGATTAGCTCCGTTTCTTAATAATGGAGTATTCACCATAATATCTGCTATCCCCTCTTTATTTTGGTATTCTTTTTCCCAGTCATAACCATACGTCCAATTCATTAATAACATGTTTTCTTCGGAGACAACCGTTTTACTATAATCTGTATTCACACCAAAGGGAGCTCGAAAAAACCTTGGACGTTCTCCTGTAATTTCTTCAACCATATTATTTATGGAAATGATCTCTTCTTTTTGTTTCTCTTCACTCAAATCTCGTAGATTACTATGAGAATATGTGTGGTTTCCAATCGGAAAACCCATATCATAGATTTCTTTTAGTACTTGTTTTTCTTCAGGAGTGTCTAGAAAATGTCCATTGACAAAGAAAATTGCAGGTGCATTTAATTCTTTTAGTGTTTTAGCCATTTGAAGTGCATGTTGATCTGGTGCGTCATCAATTGTTAATAAAACAATTTTATCATTGGCCTCAGAAATAGGCTCAATTGACCAATCATTAGAATTTAATCTATATTGAGGTGTACTAATCACTTCTTCTACAGATTCCTCAGGTTCTGAGATAGTTTCTTGTTCTATTGTGTTTTCCTCAATATCTTTCTCTGTTTCTTGTTCAACATTCACATCAGACTCTGTTTTTTTCGTCCCAGCTTCTTCATTACTGCAAGATGCAACAATCAAAATTAAGCTAAGGCAACACATGTTTAAAAATAATTTCATTATTCGACCATCCTTTTCTAATTGTTCCATTTGATTCTATCATAAAGAAACAAGCCTTTGGAAAATTTCATCTGTAAGGAAGCAGATTCCAAAAAACTTTTATGCGTTTTAACACGTTTCCACTACCGAACTAAATTCCATAATCCTGTTTTCAAAACGTTGTCACCCTCCCCGTCTCCTGCTTGTATTTTTTTACGAATTGTATTACTACTTTTCATTTTCATAACAAATTGTTTACCCGGATAGATTCAATCTCATTATGTGCTATTATAGACAATAACGAAGACATTTTTTTACATTTTGATTCCAGAAGTGAGGAGTTTCCATGAAAGTCTTTTCTCCCATATTAATAGGTATCATACTCTTTTGTGCTTGTTTTGTAAGTCAAAGCACGAACAATTTAACGACCGAACTTTTTGAAGAAAACCACATTCTATTTTACTCAAATGAACAAGAATTACATAAGGAAAGTCCCTATTACGATGCCTTAATTGAACTTAAGCGTCAATATCCTGAACAACTGAAGAAAATGAAAGTAGTTAATCCTGAGATGAAAACAAAAGAACAGTCCATTAACCATTCTTATCCAGCTCTCGTCATCATAGTTGATCACACAATCATCTATAAAATTGATGGACTTCAATCTTCAAAAGAAGACATAATCCACCCCATAAGTGCTGTCCTTGATACGGTCAAATAAGCTTGATGTAACCGTGGTAGATACCTCAATCCATTTGACTGAAGCCGAATAAAAGGGAAAGTCTTCCTTTAAGAATAACTCGGAAAAGACTCTCTTAAATATGTATTACAGCATAGAAAAAACGATGCCTATTTATAGACATCGTTTTATTTATTCATTATTTAACAATATGAATAGGGCTACCCATTGCTACTTCTGCTGCTTCCATTGTGATTTCGCCTAGAGTAGGATGAGCATGAATTGTCATGGCAATATCTTCAGCTGTCATTCCCGCTTCAATTGCAAGACCTAATTCCGCAATCATATCTGAAGCACTTGCTCCCGCAATTTGAGCTCCAATAATTAATCCGTCTTCTTTTCTTGTGACAAGTTTTAAGAATCCATCAGTATTATTAAGAGCTAGTGCACGGCCATTTGCTGCAAATGGGAATTTTGCTGCAACTACTTCAATACCTTTTTCTTTTGCTTCTTTTTCTGTATAGCCTACTGAGGCTAGTTCAGGTTCTGAGAATACAACTGCAGGAATACCGTGATAATCAATCTCTGATTTTTCTCCAGAAATGACTTCAGCAGCAATTTTACCCTCATAAGAAGCTTTATGAGCAAGTGGAGGGCCTTCTACTATGTCACCAATCGCAAAGATATTAGAAACATTTGTACGACATTGTTTGTCGATTTTCACGACACCTCTGTCTGTTAGCTCAACTCCTGCTTGCTCTAAACCTAGTTCATCCGTGTTTGGACGACGCCCGACAGTCACTAACACATAATCAGCCTCGACGGTTTTGCTTTCTCCGTTCACTTCATAGGTTACGACAACACCAGAGTCAGTTTCTTCCACGCCTTTAGCCATTGCTTTTGTAACAATGTCAACGCCTTTTTTCTTTAAGTTACGCTTTACAATAGAAGACATTTGTTTTTCGAAACCGCCAAGAATTTCATCTGTACCTTCTAGAATGGTTACAGCGGTCCCAAAGTTGGCATACGCTGTCCCTAATTCAGTACCAATGTATCCACCACCGATTACTACCAATTTACTTGGAATATCTTCTAATGCTAACGCACCCGTTGAATCTAACACACGTTTGGAGTATTTAAATGTTGGAATTTCAATTGGACGAGATCCCGTTGCTAAAATCGCATTCTTAAACTTATACGTTTGTGCTGAATTATCATCCATTACACGTACTGTATTCGCATCAACAAAATAGGCTTCTCCCCGTACGATGTCAACTTTGTTTCCTTTTAACAATCCTTCAACGCCGCCTGTTAATTTATTTACAACACTTGATTTCCAAGCTTGAACTTTCGAGAAATCCACTTTTACATTCTCAGCAGTGATTCCCATGTCCTCAGAATGTTGAGCTGTTTCATAGCGATGTCCTGCAGAAATTAATGCTTTTGAAGGGATACATCCAATATTTAGACATACACCACCTAAAGTCCCCTTCTCCACGATTGTTACTTTTTGTCCGAGTTGAGCAGCACGAATTGCTGCTACATATCCACCAGGACCTGCTCCTACGACGAGAGTATCTGTTTCAATTGGAAAATCTCCTACTACCATAGCATTACGCCTCCATTAATAATAATTCTGGATCGTTCAACAAACGCTTAATATGATTAAGTGCATTCTGAGCTGTCGCACCGTCAATAATTCGATGATCAAAGCTCAATGATAATGCTAACACAGGTGCAGCAATAATTTCACCATTTTTAACGACTGGCTTTTGCGCAATTCGACCAATTCCTAAAATTGCTACTTCAGGGTGATTAATTACAGGGGTAAACCACTGACCACCAGCAGAACCAATATTTGTAATAGTACAAGATGCACCTTTCATTTCAGCAGGAGCTAATCTACCATCACGTGCTTTTGACGCTAGCTCATTAATTTCATCAGAAATGGCAAACATGGATTTGCGATCCGCATTCTTTACTACAGGAACTAGAAGTCCTTTATCAGTATCAGCAGCGATTCCTATATTATAGTAATGCTTTTGAATGATTTCGCCTGCAGCATCATCAATAGACGTATTCAAAACAGGGAATTCTTTTAATGCACTTGATAACGCTTTAACAACGTAAGGCAAGAAAGTTAATTTAATCCCTTTTTCTGCTGCAATTTCTTTAAACTTTTTGCGATGTGCCCATAGTTCAGTTACATCGACTTCATCCATTAGGGTGACATGTGGTGCTGTTTGTTTAGAGTTCACCATCGCTTTAGCAATAGCTTTTCTAATTCCACTCATTTTCTCACGAGTTTCTGGGTACTCACCCTCAGAAACAATAGGAGCTGTCTTTTGTTTTGAAGGTGTCTCTGTTTTAGGTTCCTCTTGTACAGAACTTGGCTTAGTTGATTGAGTTGATTCAGAAGTTGCTCCACCTTCTAGGAAGGTGTCGATGTCAGACTTAAGAACTCGACCATTATTACCTGTGCCTGTAACTTGTTGGATTTTAATGTCTTTATCGCGAGCATATTTACGCACAGAAGGCATCGCTACCACACGACGGTTCGTATTTAGTTCCTCTGTTACAGCCTCAGTTGTTTCTTTTTGTTCAGGCGCATCAGCTTTTTCTATATCTTGTCCAGTTTCTGCAGTAGCTTGAACCTGCTCTTCCGTTTGGTTGTCATCTTCTTCGTGATCGCCCTTAAACTTTAAGTTTTCGTAACCTGGAGCGTCAAACTTTATTAGGACATCACCAACGATCGCTACTGTTCCTTCCTCAACAAGGACTTCCTCTACAGTACCTGCAACTGGAGAAGGAATTTCAACGACCGCTTTATCATTTTGTACTTCACAAAGCACATCGTCTTCTTCTACTTTATCGCCTGGTTTAACAAACCACTTAACGATTTCACCTTCATGGATACCTTCACCGATATCGGGTAATTTAAATTGAAATGACAAGGACATTCAACCTCCTGTAATGTAGTTCGAATAAATTAGGAAGAGGAAGGACGTGATTTCCTTCCAATTAATATTGCTAGAAATTTAAAACTTTTTTCGCAGTTTCAAGGACATCTTTATAGTTAGGTAGCCAAATAGGTTCAGCTTGCGAGAATGGATACACAGTATCTGGTGCTGCAACACGTAATACTGGAGCCTCAAGACTTAAAATGGAGCGCTCTGTAATTTCTGCGACAACATCTGCTGCTATACCCGCTTGTTTTTGCGCTTCTTGAACGACGATAGCGCGACCTGTTTTCTCAACAGATGAAATAATTGTTTCAATATCTAAAGGAACAATTGAACGAAGATCGATCACTTCAACAGAATGACCTTCTTTCTCTAACTCTTCTGCCGCTTTAATAGATTCATGAACCATTGCCCCATAAGCGACAATCGATAAATCTGTTCCTTCACGTTTAATATCTGCTTTTCCGAGTGGAATCGTATATTCTTCTTCTGGAACTTCTTGACGGAATGAACGATATAATTTCATATGCTCTAAGAAAATGACAGGATCATTATCACGAATTGCGGAAATTAATAGTCCTTTAGCATCGTAAGGTGTCGAAGGAATAACCACTTTTAAACCTGGTTGTTGAGCCATTAGTCCTTCCAAGCTGTCCGCATGAAGTTCTGGAGTATGAACACCGCCTCCAAATGGAGAGCGAATGGTAATTGGGGCGTGATAGCTTCCACCTGAACGATAACGCATACGAGCAATTTGTCCACTTACAGAATCCATTACTTCAAATACAAAACCGAAGAACTGAATTTCAGGAACCGGGCGGTACCCTTCTAAAGCTAACCCGATTGCTAATCCTCCAATACCAGACTCAGCAAGCGGTGTATCGAATACACGATCTTCGCCGAACTCTTTTTGAAGACCTTCAGTCGCACGGAAGACTCCTCCGTTTAAACCTACGTCTTCACCAAATACAAGAACGTTCTCATCGTTCTTCAGCTCCGTACGCAGTGCTTCGGTAATCGCTTGAATCATTGTCATTTGCGCCATGGCTTACTTCGACTCCTTTTGCTTAAAGATTTCATACTGTTCTTTTAAGTTAAACGGCATTTCTTCATACATATTTAACATTAAATCCGTCACTTTTTGTTTTGGTGCATCATCAGCTTTTTTAATCGCTTTTTTAATGTCTTCTTTTGCTTGTTCAATTACTTCATTCTCTTTGTCTTCATTCCAAAGGTTTGATTTCTCTAAGAATTTACGGAAACGAACAAGTGGATCTTTTTTCTCCCATTCTGTGTCCATGTCTGAAGAGCGATAACGAGTTGGATCATCACCAGCCATTGTATGTGGTCCATATCGATAACACATTGTTTCAATCAGTGTTGGACCTTCTCCGTTTACCGCTCGATTACGCGCTTCGCGAGTTGCTGCATAAACTGCAAGAGGGTCCATTCCATCTACTAAAATCCCTGGAATCCCTGCTGATACAGCTTTTTGCGCAATTGTCTTCCCTTTTGTCTGTTTATCACGCGGTGTTGAAATCGCAAATTGGTTGTTCTGAACGAAGAAAATAGCTGGAGCATTATATGCACCCGCAAAGTTAATCCCCTCATAGAAATCTCCTTGAGAAGATCCACCGTCACCTGTATATGTAACTGCTACTGCTTGTTTTCCACGCTTTTTCAAGCCTAGTGCAACACCTGCTGTTTGAACACATTGTGCCCCAATAATAATTTGTGGTGGGAGAACATTAACACCTTCAGGAATTTGATTCCCTTGATAGTGTCCCCGAGAAAACAAGAACGCCTGATAAAGAGGTAGACCGTGCCAGATAATTTGTGGAACATCTCGATAGCCTGGTAGGACATAATCCTCACTTTCTAACGCAAAGTGAGAAGCGATTTGAGAAGCCTCTTGTCCTGCTGTTGGAGCGTAGAATCCTAAACGTCCTTGTCGATTTAAAGAGATAGAACGTTGATCTAAAATCCGCGTATATACCATACGTCTCATTAATTCTTGAAGTTCGTCATCAGACAATGATGGCATTGCTGATTCATTAACAATTTCGCCTTCTTCATTCAATATTTGAAACATTTCAAATTGCTTTTCGATATGTTCGAGCGTTTTTACTGCATCGAATTCTGCCTTCTTAGATTTAGAAGCCATGCAATTCACCTCTTCCTTTCATACACTAAAATTTAAATATTTTCATACAGAAATAGGATACCCATAAAATTTACGAATTACCACAATTCATAACGGACGATCTCTATTATTTTTCCACATTACAGGCAAAAGAAAACCTATACTATGAGTAATTCACAATTAAAAACTGTATCATTGATTCATAAAAACCCACTAATACAATAATGTGTGCTCGATTCATAGTTTACAATATTAAAATCAAGAAAGTCAATTAGTAAACACTAAAGAATATCTTTCTTATTTTTAATAATTATCTTTTCACTAACTAGATAAATATTACATCTGTATTATTAGACATATACAACCTGTATTAGTATTAAATCTAAATGTAGCCTTAATCTGTTACGTTTGCCATTCAGCAGGTCAACAGTCTACTAATAACCCACTACAAAGAAACAAATGTCAAACTGATTTATCTAACTCTCTCCTTATTTCCGCAAAAATAAAAAGAGGCTGGGACATATCTAAATTGACCATTCTTAAAGCCGAATAATTTTAAATTTAATTCAGCGATATAAATAAAAAACCCAAACTATTACGAAACTCTAAATTAGAATTCCGCATGATAGTTCGGGTTTTTCTTTGGCTAAAATACTTCTGCCCCAGCCTCTTTTTATTCTTCTACAATTTCGATATTGGCTGATTCGTAAAAAGATAGTTTTTTATCATTAAATTTTTCAGTTTCTTGGTTAAAAGCTTCATTTGCTTTAAAAATTTCTTCATAGGACTTATTTACATCAGTAATTTGTTTTTCCAGTTCTTCCATCGTTAAGTCTTCTTTTTTCAAATTTTCATACAATGTCCGATCCAGTTCTAGTCCTTTTTCATAAGCTGCTACCAGTTTGTCATGATGCTCATACCTGTCATTCATTATGGTCATCAATCCTTCTGCCTGTTTTTTCAGCTCATCATCTTCAATGTCTCCTACAATATCTTTCATTGAATTAAAATGGTCTTCGGCATCCTTTAAAGCGGTTTTTTCGATTTCAAATTTTTCAGTACGTTCAGCAATATTTATTAATGCTTCGTCTGAAAGCTCTACAATTTGATCATATTCTTTCATTCCTAATGAAATAACATTTCCGAAGATTTCTTGTTCCTTCTTTTCAAGTTCAGCAAGTGGTTGTTGAACTTCTTGAAAAGGTTGTTCCTTCTGAACCGTCTCTTCCATAATTTCATACATTTTTTCTTCAGCCGTTTGGCCTCCAAAACACCCACTCAGCATCAAAATAGATAGAAAAAATAATACACCCATATACACTTTTTTCACAAAAAATCCCCCTTATTCTTTACACTAATAACTATAAAGGTAGCTCCATTAAATGACAATATAAATCCTATCAGATGCCGTTAAAAATAGTTAATTGTCTTTTTCTCAGTTTATCTTATTAGTACGTCGGTTATGACTCTGCATTCATTTCTTTTATTGGTTCTCTTTTAGTTTACATTGATCCTATTTAAATTAATAATCAATGAATTCCATCATTTTTACCTTGATTTCGTTCAAAAAACACTAGAAATGCCCCAAAAGCGATTTTTTCACGTGAAAATATTTCGCTAAGATCTATGATATATAGCCTCCTTTGCGAATTCAGCCATTAATATAGTTCTTTGAAAAGGCTCTTTGCGTTTCTATCGTCGCTGTATCATCAATTTTTAATTAAACCCTCCATTTCATTGTTGATTTCCAACAAAAATAGACGATACCATGACATAAACAAAGCTATATCATAGATGATAAACCGATTCGAATATCCACAATTTTTGTGAGACCTACTTTGAAAAAAATGGAGTATTCAGGAATCACTTAAATATTAAACTTATCCCCCAAAAACAGTCTTAAACCATAATTGGGAAAAAATATTTTTTTATGTTTGACGGTGGTGGATCGCCCGCTATGGAGGTTTAGGATACCTTTCGTCTGTTGTCCTTAAAATAAACGGAAACCCACTTTATTCCATTCAACGTGTCTAAAATTGATACGTAAAAATCATCTGAAGTCTCTCCCTATCGACATTTATGGACTAGTGCGAATTCAATCATTAATATACATTAGTTAACTTTTCAATGCCAATTTGTTAGACTATACAATTGAGAAGTATTGAAAACCTGGAGGGAAGTAAATGATTACCATGAAAGATATTATCCGTGAAGGTCACCCCGCCCTTAGAAGAATTGCAGACCAAGTGCCTTTGCCTCCTTCTCAAGATGACCAGCAGGTTCTTCATGATTTATTGCAATATGTACAGAATAGCCAAGACCCTGAGAAAGCTGACAAATACGGTTTGCGTCCAGGTATTGGATTAGCTGCACCACAAATCAATATCTCAAAACAAATGATTGCGGTCTCTGTAACAGATGGGAAAGGAAATCAATACGAGCAGGCCTTATTTAACCCTAAAATTGTCAGTCATTCAATTGAAAAAGCGTACTTAACAAGTGGAGAAGGCTGTTTATCTGTTGACAGACCTGTTCCAGGATATGTCCCGCGCTATGCCCGAATAACCGTAAAAGGGTATGATATTAAAGGAAATGAAGTGAAGTTGAGATTAAAAGGACTACCTGCTATTGTTTTTCAACATGAAATTGATCATCTCAACGGCATTATGTTTTACGACCTCATTGACCAAAACAACCCACTACAACCCTTAAATGATGCTACACCAGTTGAGAGGTAAAAAAACGAGCGAAAAATCGCTCGTTTTTCTATGCCTGCTAATTCAGAGAATATTTTTTTGAGGCTCTTTTCGTATACACTGAGGCTATTTCATCATATTTTTGATTAAATCTTCCACTTCACAATTTATCTCCCTCAAAAATAAACGAAATGATGCCCGAAACAAAGCTATATCATAGATGGTAAACTGATTTGAAAAGCCACAAACTTTGCAAAAACAGCCTTTTAAAAACAATTTGAAAGCACCTAGAACGAGACACAAAATCTTTTTAAGTCATCTGAATTCTAACTCTTCGGAAAAACTATAAGCCTGTCTGCTAGTCTTTTACTTTCAATATAGTTAACTGCATTTCAGTTAAAGGCGCATCGCCATATACTTTATGATTGTTTCATTTTATTTTAGAAGGAACCACCCAGCTTTCTGCTGATTTCCACCTAAAATAGACGAAGAAATACCCAAAAACATATCTATATCACCATTTTTAGACTGATACGACAAGCAATAAACTCAGTGATAACAATCTAATTAAATTAATCCAAGCTCTTGCAAAGCATATGGAATTCCTTGATCTGACACATCTTTTGTAATGAAATCTGCATATTTTTTCAATTCATCTGATGCATTCCCCATTACTACCCCTGTACCGACCGATTGGATCATTTCGATATCATTCAATCCATCGCCAAATGCATAGACTTCATCAAGTGAAAAATCTAATTTGGAAATCATTTGTTTAATTCCTTCTGCTTTTGAACCGCCACTTGGCAAAATATCTACTGAATAATTATGCCAGCGAATAAAATGGAAGTCTCTATACTTTTGTCGATAGAATTTCTCTTCTTCCGCTTCACAAAATAGTAATGATTGATATATTTCTTTGTCCTGGTAAAATTGTTCATCACAATCTGGATGAGTAAACTTTAAACTTCCCATACTTTCTTCAATAAATGGGTGATGAGGGGTATTTCCTCTCATTGTTTTCTCATTTAAAAAAACGACTGGATGGGATTTTGTTCGTGCATCGCCAACTAATGCCTCAAGTGAGTTTGGGTGAAGCGGTTTTTTATAAATAACTTTGTTTTCAAAAACGACATATTGCCCATTAAAGCTTACGAACGATTCTATAGCCAATTCTTTGCGCAGAGCTTCATACATGAAGGGTGATCTACCTGTCGCTATTGCTACATACGTTCCATTTTGTTGCAATTGTTTTATGGCTTTTTTAGTAGTAGACGGAAGATTTTTTTCGTGATCCAAAAGAGTACCGTCTATATCAAAAAACACAATCTTACTCATCATTCTAAACTCCTTTAAGCTAATTTCCCCTGTTCAGGACTTACCGTAAACCTAATCAAGAGAATTGTCAATTCTTCTCCAGCTGTTACCTTTTAACAACCTGATAGAATCTAGAATCCTGCACATACTATAACCATCTAAAGCGATTGAAGCCTTCTAAACCTTTACTTTAAGGAAGAAAATAGTTAAAATGACTATTAAGGAGTGATCTACCATGTTAAAAAAGCTGCGTAAGAAGCTGCTTAAACAGTGGAAAGACTTACTCAGAAAAAAAACAATTGCTTAAATGTGTAAGCCCTTAACGTTTAGGAGGGCTTCTTCTTATTTATGATCACCTTTGACTTAAATAAGTCTTAGCAACACAAAGTAACTAGAATTTTACATACCTTTTTTAACAACATATAAAGAATATTTAATGAAATCATGTTGATAATACATGAAAAAGTTGATTACTTTTTATATAATAGAAAAAGTTATATTGAAAACGGATAAGGAGAGAAAGAAATGATATTTAAAGTCTATTTCCAAGAAAGCAAACAGGAAGCACCTGTTCGCGAAAACACTAAAACCATTTACGTCGAAGCCGATTCAGAACGCGATGTACGCCTAAGCCTAAAAGACCGTCCTTACAACATCGAGTTTATTCAATCTGTTCAAGAGGATTATCTTGAATATGAAAAACAAAACCCAAATTATGCAGTGGAGAATTAATTAATTTATGAAATTTGTAAAGAACGACCAAACAGCAGTTTTTGCCCTTGGCGGAATGGGCGAAATCGGTAAAAATACTTACGGCGTACAATTTCAAGACGAAATCATTTTAATTGATGCGGGGATAAAATTTCCTGAGGACGAATTACTTGGCATCGATTATGTAATTCCTGACTATACTTACTTAGTCAAAAACGCAGATAAAATCAAAGGTTTATTTGTTACACATGGTCATGAGGATCATATTGGTGGAATACCCTACCTATTAAAACAACTTAATATTCCAATTTACGGTGGGAAACTAGCAATTGGGTTAATTAAAAACAAACTAGAAGAACATGGACTTCTTCGTACAGCAGAATTGCATGTGTTTAAAGAAGACGATGTTATCAAGTTCAGAAAAACGTCAGTGACCTTCTTCAGAACGACTCACAGCATTCCTGATTCATACGGAATTGTTGTGAAAACTCCACCTGGAAACGTGGTTCATACTGGTGATTTCAAGTTTGATTTTACACCTGTGGGCGAACCAGCTAACTTAACGAAAATGGCTGAAATCGGAAAAGAAGGCGTATTATGCTTATTATCTGATAGCACAAACAGTGAAGTGCCTAATTTCACCATGTCAGAGCGACGTGTTGGTGAAAGCATTCATGATATCTTTCGTAAAGTAGACGGTCGCGTTATTTTTGCTACGTTTGCATCCAATATTCACCGTCTTCAACAAGTAATCGAAGCGGCTGTCCTACACGGAAGAAAAGTCGCTGTTTTCGGAAGAAGTATGGAATCCGCGATTAGAATAGGTCAAGAGCTAGGATACATCCAGGCACCGAAAGATACATTTATAGAATCGAACCAAATTAATCGCCTCCCAGCGAATGAAGTCACGATTCTATGTACTGGAAGTCAAGGGGAACCAATGGCTGCCCTTTCCCGTATCGCGAATGGTACGCATCGACAAATACAAATTCAGCCAGGAGACACTGTCGTATTTTCTTCATCACCGATTCCTGGAAATACAATTAGTGTTAACCGTACCATTAATCTATTGTTCAGAGCCGGAGCAGAAGTCATTCATGGCTCACTTAGCGATATTCATACTTCTGGCCACGGTGGTCAAGAAGAGCAAAAGCTAATGCTTCGCTTAATGCAACCAAAATTCTTTATGCCAATTCACGGAGAATACCGGATGCAAAAGATGCATTCAAGACACGCGATTGACTGTGGTGTATTAGAAGAGAATTGCTTCATTATGGATAACGGAGAAGTATTGGCACTAAGTGCTGATAAAGCTAGTGTAGCAGGGAAGATCCCTTCTGGTAATGTGTATATTGACGGAAGTGGAATCGGCGATATCGGAAACATTGTATTACGTGATCGTCGTATTCTCTCCGAAGAAGGCTTAGTGATTGTGGTCGTTAGCATGAACATGAATGAATTTAGAATAGCATCAGGACCTGATCTAATCTCGCGAGGATTTGTTTATATGAGAGAATCTGGAGATTTAATCAACGAAGCACAAAACCTAATCTCTAAGCATTTGAACAAATTACTTGATAAAAAGACCACTCAATGGTCTGAAATTAAAAATGAAGTAACAGATACATTAGCTCCCTTCTTATATGAGAAAACGAAACGACGTCCAATGATTTTACCAATCATTATGGAAGTGTAACGAGAAAACACCTAGCTTGTGAGCTAGGTGTTTTTGCTTTTTCGTCTAGTCAATCCTTGTATTCATTGAAATTAATCAATCAAACCTCTTACGCCTATCCTTAACTTATCTCCTCTGAGAGAAACAAAGAGTTCTCCTTAAATTAACTACTGTAAATTCCCTACAAGAAGTACTCCAAAATAGAGTTGGTATTTGATGGTAGGCGACCATAATGGTAATCTAATCTTTAGAACTGATGTTCGAACTCCTATAATGATATCCTGGCAATTAAATGAATTGTTTCATAGGTGAAAATACTTCGTTTAAATTCCAATTATGATTTAGCCTAGCCTAAATATTCCTTTTATTATACAAAGAGCTTGCAAAAATAGAGCTAAAAGGCAACATCATAAAGAAACGCATCTTGTTCGAAAACTACATTCTCTGTATAAGCAACCTAGAAGTCAGTCTTGCGATAAAAAAAACCTGCATGATACAGGTAGGGTTTCTCTAAAAATCTCTATAAAACTTTTTTTTCAAAACGATTTATATCAGTATCTGCTCCAATGACGATTAACACATCTCCCACACGAATTACATCTTCAGCTTGAGGTGAAACAATCACTTCATTTCCACGTTTAAAGGCAACAATATTTATTCCATATTTCGCTCGAATATCTAAATCAATCAGTGAATTACCAGCTAAATGAGCATTGGCAACAATTTCTACGATTGAATGTTCGTCAGATAACTCTAAGTAATCTAATACATTATTAGAAACGATATTATGAGCAATCCGTTTTCCCATGTCTCGTTCTGGATGAACGACGTGGTCCGCTCCGATCTTGCGAAGGACCTTTTCATGATAATCATTTTGTGCTTTTACGGTAATGTTTTCAACACCAATTTCTTTCAACATCAACGTTGTTAAGATACTTGCTTGAATATCATCACCTATGGCCACAATGACGTGATCAAAATTACGGCACCCTAAGCTTTTTAATACCGATTCATCTGTAGAATCAGCAACTACCGCATGTGACGCAATAGCAGAGTATTCGTTCACTTTATCGTCATCTTTATCTATTGCCATCACTTCCATGCCTTGTTCAGCTAACTCACGAACGATGCTGCCACCAAAACGGCCTAAGCCTATGACTACAAACTCTTTATTCACAGCTATTCCCCCACAATTGAAGTGATCACTTTTCCACTATTTTAGCATACTTATACTAAATTAAAAGGCAAACCTACTTATTTCCTTTCACATAATCTGCATCGAATAAAAATAAGCGCATGAGTAAAATGAGAGAAGGGATTAGCAAACACAATCCTGCAATAAATACGGTTACTAGCGCTGCGCCCATAGTTGGGTTTGTAACGCCAGATTCAAGTGTAATATATGGGTACAAGATATAAGGTAAGTGAGAAGCACCATACCCAAAAAAGGCGAAGAAGAATTGGAGCATGACAGCAATAAATGCAAGTCCATATGCTTTTTGCTTATAAATTAAATAAGAAGCGATGCCAAAGAAAAGCAAGCTTAATCCAAACATCCACCAAATCTCAATTGCGTTCATAAAATGTTCTAAATTATGTTCGCGTAATGCAACAAATACTAGTAGTGATGCAATTATCGTAGGCGGACTCCAAAATAATGCAAATTGCCTTAAAACAGCCTTCGATTGCTGATCCCCTGCTCGGTCCGCATAAAATGTTAAAAATGAAGCAGAAATAAACAGAACAGAAACAATCGAGAGACCTACAACACTCCATGAATATGGACTGGAAAATAGCTCTTTTGCTAGGAAATTCACTTTATCCTCTGAAACTTGTAGAAAGCCACCTTCTGACATCGTAAGTGCTGTAGAGAGTGATGCTGGAATTAACAAGCCAGTTGCACCGTACAAAAACAAAAACACAATATTATTCTTTGATCCATAATTTCCAAACGCATAAAACGATCCTCTAATAGCTAAGAGAATAATGGCTATGCTCCCTGGTATTAATAATGCTGTACCATAATAGTAAGCTGTGTCAGGGAAAAAACCGACCAATCCAACAAAAAAGAAGACAAAAAAGACATTTGTTACTTCCCAAACTGGAGATAGATATCGACTAATTAGACCATTTAAGATATGATCTTTTCCGACTACCTTCCCATAAAAGGCAAAAAATCCTGCTCCAAAATCAATTGATGCTACAATGAGATAGCCATATAAGAAAATCCATAAGACAGTGATTCCTAATACTTCAAGACTCAACCGAACCCCTCCTATCTAAGAGCGGGGCGAGATTTTCTCGCCTCTCTCATCATTACTTTATTGGAAAACGTTGTTCTAATTCCACATCTGCTGGCTTGTTTTTAAACATCTTTATCAGTACAAACACTGTGATGATCGCCAGCAATATATATAACAACACAAATAATATAAAGGTCAACCCAACCCCATCAGCCTTTGTGGCGGCTTCTGCTACTTTCATGTAATTTCGGAGTATCCAAGGTTGTCTGCCTACTTCCGCATAAATCCAACCAAACTCGATGGCAAGCATAGCTAATGGACCACTTACTACGATTCCCCATAAAAGTGGTTTCCACCATTCATTCCACTTCTTTATTTTCCATGTAAGAATAAAGAGAAAGGTAATAAATAAACTGAAAAATCCAATAGAGACCATTAAATCAAACATATAATGAATCCATAGCGGTGGAAGCTCATCCTGTGGAAAATCATTTAGCCCAATTACTTCAGTATCAAAAGAGTTTCCAGCCAAAAAGCTGAGGAAACTTGGAAGTCGAATTTCATTATGAATTTCATTGTTTTCATCTAGCGTACCGAATAGTATGAGATCTGCATTAGATTCTGTTTCAAAATGCCATTCTGCAGCGGCTAGCTTTTCAGGTTGGTATTCAGCTAAAAATTTGGCCGACAGGTCCCCTGCCAGAGCTGTACCGATTGCAAAAAGAAAACCGGCAACCATGGTTAAGCGAAGCGCTTTACGATGGTATTCACTACGACTTCCTTTCAAGATTGCATAGGCTGTTAACGCTCCTAATATCAAGGCTGCTGTCATATATGAAGTTGTTAACACATGTAATACTTTAGTTGGCGTTGCTGGATTAATCATTGCTGCGATTGGATCAATATTGACCGCTTTCCCATCAACTAAATCAAATCCCTGTGGCGTATTCATAAAGGCATTCACGGTTGTGATAAACAATGCCGAAGCAGATGAGCCAATCATAATAGGAATATTCAAGATCCAGTGGATCCACTTATTCTTAAATCGATCCCATGAATATAAATATATTCCTAGAAAAATGGCTTCGAAGAAAAAGGCAAAGGTTTCCATGAATAATGGAAGAGCAATCACTTGTCCGGCCACTTGCATAAAACTTGGCCATAATAAAGATAGCTGCAAGCCAATAGCCGTTCCGGTTACAACACCTACTGCCACAGTAATCGTGAATCCTCGTGCCCATCTTCTAGCTAACAATAAATAATGGCGGTCGTTATTTTTTATTCCCATGAACTCTGCAATGGCAATCATCACAGGTACACCTACACCTATAGTTGCAAAAATAATATGAAATGCAAGCGTTGTTGATGTCAACATTCTACTTAATATGACACTATCAAATTCCATATAATAGCCTCCTTACCCCATACTTTAATACATAACACTCTATACTCATTGTAAAGCCTTTACTTTACATTGTGAAGAGATGAACATGAATTTTCTGTGACATTTATCACAAATGTATGTTCCCATCTTAATATTTTAGTTTCTCTGAACTTCATAGATAAGAATTTTTTTAGACCGGACTAAAAAATATGCTCCTATCTTTTGAATTTTTTCGAGAGTTATAAGACCCAGGCTACCCCAATCACTGCTTGGTTTACATTTTCAAATTCAATGTCTATGGCTTCTTATAAAAAATGGCAAGACATCTATCTTATAACAAGAAAAACCGGGCGAAAACCATGCCCAGTCCGTTTTAGTTTAATCCGATCGTTTGTACTCTTATCATGAATCTTAAAATTAGACTTTTTTATAACTGCCCCCATTACGGAAACGACCGCATTACTCTTATTTTTATCTGTTCCTCGCTATTTTCCATAAGAATTGATGGAGTTTTCAAGATAATGAATGATCAAGTCGTGGTATATTCATTGCGCAAAAATAAGTTTGAATTTTCATCACGCCCATGATGGTTGGACGGATAATTGCCCATTGTTTCTGCTTGAATGTCACTCACTGAACATGATGCTCAAAAGGAGATTCGCTTCATATTATTTGTCTCCAAAATAGGAAAAACATAACCAAAAAGATATGATAGCTCAGATTTTTTTGCTTTCTTATCTCTCGAAAAAAAGGACTGATGATCATCAGTCCTTTCATTTACATAGCTTCCAACATTTTGAACTGCGTTTTCACTAGCTCATAGTAAACACCTTCTTGATCCATAAGGTCCTCATGATTTCCTTGTTCTTTTATATCCCCGTGATCAAGCACAAAAATATGATCGGCTTCCCGGATAGTTGAAAGTCTATGAGCGATAATAATCGCGGTTCGTCCATGTAACAAACGATTTAAAGCTGCTTGTATTTTGACTTCCGTTTCGGTATCGATTGAAGCGGTTGCCTCATCTAAAATAATGATACGTGGGTCAGCTAATAATGCTCTTGCAAACGACAATAATTGACATTGCCCAACAGAAAGGACATTCCCTCTTTCCTCAACTTCTGTTTCATATCCCTTAGGCATTTTAGTTATAAACTCATGTGCTCCAATCGCTTTGGCAGCGTGAATTACATCCTCATCGGTTGCATCTGGGCGTCCAAATCGAATATTCTCTTTGATTGTACCAGAAAAAATAAATGTATCTTGAAGCACGATACTAATCTGATTTCGAAGGCTTGAAATCGATATATCTTTTAAATCATAGCCATCAACAAACACATTTCCAGCAGTTGGGTCGTAAAAACGAGTAATCAAGTTTGCAATTGTCGTTTTTCCTGATCCCGTATGCCCTACAAGTGCAACGGTATTTCCTTTGTTCATTTTCAAATCAATTCCGTTTAATGCCTTACGTTTACCATCGTATGAAAACTCGACAGAACGAAACACAATTTCTCCTTGAATATCTTTTAATTCAATCGCTTTTTCAGCCTCTGACACAATTGGTTTTTCATCTAAAAATTCAAATATTCGTTCAGAAGAAGCCATGCCGATTAAAAGCTGATTGTAGACCATACCAAGACGAGATATAGGCTCCCAAAACATCCCTAGATAAAAGGCAAAGGAAACAAATTCTCCTAATTGCAAACTACCTGCATTGATTAAATGTGCACCATACCAAATAAGTACAGCTGTCCCGACAGCGTTCGTAAGTTCTACTAAGGGGCGAAACATCGCATTCTTTCTAGTCGCTGTTCTCCAGCTATCAAAACTTTCTGTATTCACTCCGTCGAAGAACATCATATTTTCTTGTTCTTGAGTAAAGGATTGCGTGACGCGAACCCCTTGAATGCTCTCATTTAAGTGTGAATTCAATTTCGCTTGTTTAGTTCGAACATCTTGCCAAGATCTGCGGATTTTCTTCCTCAATGTTGTCGAGATTAAAAACATTATCGGCAGAATTACTAACACAGCGAGTGTAAGTTGTGGGCTTAGAGTAAATAGAATAACCACAATTCCCAAAAGCAATATAAGGTCCATCAATAAATTTATTACGCCATTTGTAAACAATTCCTGGAGTGAATTAATATCATTCATAATACGAACGAGAATTGATCCCGCTGAGCGTTGATCGAAGAAGCGATGCGATAACCACTGGACGTGTGAAAATAGATGCTTTCTCAAATCATAGATTACACTTTGACCAAGCATATTCATCCACCTTATTCTTAATACATTAGCGACGTAATTAAGGATATAAAGCGAAACAATGACCATAACTAGTATTGTCAATAAATTCATATCTCGATTTTGAATGGCTCTATCTAATGTATACACACCTATTAGGATTGGGATTGAGAGCCGAACTGCCGTTGTAATAATAACCATTAAGATAGACAATGGCACTAAATTTTTAGTGTAGGGCTTTACGTAGGCAAGTAATCGCCACAGCTGCCTCCAGTTAAATGACTTATCGATTATTTGATCAGTCGAGTAATGAAATCGCTTTTGAATTCGATTATGTAGTTTACTTTGACTCATTCAATCACCCCTTCTGTCCCTGAAGTATTCGCTTCTGATCTTTATATTGAATCTCATAAATTCGCTGATACGGTCCGTTATTTCTTAATAATTTCTCGTGCTTTCCACGCTCAACAATCCTACCATTTTCTAAAACTAATATTTCATCTGCATGTTTTAGAGAAGAGATTCGGTGAGCAATAATAAACGTCGTCCTATTTTTCATGACGTCTTTTAATTCTTTTTGAATTTGGAACTCTGTTTCCATATCAACCGCACTTGTCGCATCATCCAGTATTAAAATTGAAGGATCGGTACAAATAGCACGTGCGATGGCGATGCGTTGCTTTTGCCCACCAGATAAACCTAATCCTCTTTCCCCCAGAACCGTTTCATAGCCATCAGGAAGTTCACAAATAAATTCATGAGCTTGCGCACTTTTAGCTGCCTCAATTACTCTTTCCATTGTCACTTCTGGCCGTCCATAGGAAATATTTGCGGCGATTGTTGAAGAAAATAAAAAGGATTCCTGGAGTACGAAACCTACATTTTGCCGAAGAGATTTTAGCGAATATTCTTTCACATCTTCTCCATCAATCTTTACGATTCCCTCAACTGGTTCATAAAAGCGTGTCATAAGCTGAGGAATACTTGTTTTACCGGATCCGGTTTCGCCAATCAGTCCTATCACTGATCCCGGCTGAGCTTTAAACGAAATCTCTTTTAAGGCCGCATCTTCTTCGTTTGTATATTTTAACGTGACGTTATCGAAGTCCACGTCTCCTAAAAATCGATCTACATGAAGAGGAGAATCTTGGTCTTTAATCACTTCATCTACCTCAAGAATTTCTAATAAACGCTCCCCAGAAGCCTTTGACTGAGAAAAAAGATTGATCGTAAAACCAAGATTCATAATCGGCCATATGATATACCAAACTAAGCTATAAAATGCGACAAGCTCTCCAGGTCTCAACGAACCATTGATGACTAAATATCCTCCATATCCTAGGAGTGTGACCACACTTATATTCCCCAAAAATTCCATTAAAGGAAAAAATTTAGCCCATATATTGGATGTGAAAATATAATTTTCTTTATAATTTCCATTTGAAGAATTAAACTTTGAGATTTGGTGTTCTTCTCTTGATAGACTTTTTACCGTATTAATTCCACTAATGTTTTCTTGTACATTGGTATTTAGTTTTCCAAATGATTTACGGATACCCCTGAACGCAGGATGAACCGCTTTATCAAATTTATAGACGACAATCGCCAAAAAAGGAAGTGTGATCAGCGTAACAAATGTAAGTGACACCGAATAATACATCATGACACTAAAGCTAATTGATATTAGAAGTAAAAAACGAATCAATTCCGTAAAACCGAACGACAAGAAAAAACGGAATGCTTCCACATCTGCCGTCAATCTCGACATTAAATCACCTGTTTTGGCATTATCATAGTAGGAAAACGGGAGAAATTGTAGTTTTTCATATAACACATTTCGCAAACGATAGACCGAAGAGATTCCAAACATATCCCCATTATACTGCTGAAGAAATGTGGCGAATCCTTTTAACACCATAATTCCTACAAATCCTAATGCCAAATAAGGAATTATTTCATAGTTGCCTTTTAGGACCGCTTCATCTATAGTCATCTGTAAAATAATCGGATAGACGACTGTGATGACGGTTACAAATAATAGAAAAATCATTGAAGTAAAAAAATACCGTTTATACGGCCAGTAGAATTCTTTTAATTTTTTGAATACTTCCATATTCCATCCCCCTCTCATGTTGTAACAAAATGACTTATTTCTAAAAATTAGTTGCTCTTGTTTAGAAAGGCTGTTTCGCACAGAATGTTGCATATCCGCTGCAGGTTTTTATCATTTTAAATAATCCGTTTCGGGGCATTATTTTGTCTATTCTTGAACGTGATCCATACAAAAACGGTAAACCTAAAAAATGATGGGAGAAAAACATAATATTGTCTACGGATAGCCCTTAGAATAAATCTGCTTTTGGTTTTTTCAATCCATAATTCAACCATATTTATGGAAAAATGATTAACAGATATTATGAAACAGGCATCAAAAAAGAACATAGTAATAAATATATCGAATCCCGAAACAAATTACCAGTTATTTGTTTGAATTTTTTCTAATTTCAAATAGTTAATCTTTTCTCCTTTTTATGTCTAATGAAACCTTTTATCTTCTCATTCGTATAGTAAAGAAATCGCATTTGAGAGGAGTACTTATACAATGAAATTTATTTTTCTTCTATTACTAACAACCTTTATGGTTCCTTGGGAAAAGCCAAAGTCTCTTAATAAAAGCATGATTTTGCCCATTTTATTTTGGATTGTAATTGGTTTAGGAGAGTATTTTATACTTTTCGATAATAATATATCATCCATTTTCACTTCTTACGCGGTAATTGCTTCAGTTTTTATTTTCGTAAGCTTATCTCTTCAAACCAAACATAAGAACATGTTGACCTTAGGGAAAATGGCGATTTCTTTATTACTACTTGGAGGATTTATTTATAGCAGCTTTATCCATTCACTCGTGATTGCGAAAGACAAGTATTCATCGGTTGAAAAGATTGAAAAAGATTTATCTGAAATGTTCACAGAGGACGATACCCCTTTCTCGGTTCCTCCCGAGACAGCTAAAAACAAAATGAAAAAGGTATTCGGAAACCTTGATAAAGTATCTTACTTTGAATTAGGTGAACTCACTCCCCAAATTGTAGACGGTGAATCTCTGTATGTTGCTCCTATTGAAGCTTCGGGATTCTTTAAAGCTAGAAGAGCAGGTTTTATTCCCGGGTATATTACGATGTCCGGAACAAATCCTGATGCTGAAGCTAAACTAATTGTAGGATATGAAATGGAATATGTACCAAGCATGTATTTCGGAAAAAATTTGGAGCGAATTGTTCGCCAAGCAGAACCCGATTTAATTTTTAACGGAGAAGCCAAATTTGAAATAGATGATCAAGGAAATCCATACTATACGATGACCTATGGTAAGAAAATATCTTTACGCTCAGGGTTTATGGTAGAAGGAGTTGTTGTAGTTGATCCACAAACGGGAATCACCAATACCTATACAATAAAAGATGCTCCATCGTTTATTGACGGTGTTTTGAACCATGAATCAGCTTCCTTAGAGAATGACTATTTTGGTTATTATGTTCACGGATTTTGGAACAATGTCTTCTCTCAGAGTGATGTAAAAATCCCGACTGATTGGGGAACTTATGAAGGAGTCACACCTATTTTTAGTAAAGATGGTAAAATGTATTATTTTACGGACTTTACTTCTCCTAAAGAAGGAGTTGATTCTGCTCTAGGATACTCTTTAATCGATGCGAGAACCGGTGTTTTGTATTACTATAACGGTGATTTAGTAAAGGGCATTATGGATGGCTCTGGAGCAAATGAAGTCGTCGACAATTCCTTTAAAAAAGAAAAATGGCATGGCACCATGCCCGTTATTTACAATGTATATGGCAAACCAAGCTGGGTAGTGCCAGTGACTGATGATGGTGGCCTTGTCCGGAGCTATGCTGTGATGTTAGCTTCAAATGCCAAAGTATTTGCCACTGGATCTACACAACGAGAAGCATTCAATAAATACAAGACCGTCCTTTCGAGAGGAGACTTAACGAAGCGCCCAAGTTCACAGAGTGAATCAAAAGAAATCCAAGGAAATGTTCAACGTGTATACAAAGAAACTGGCGAAGAGCTTACAATCGTTTTTGTACTTCTTGAAAATGATAATCGCGTGTATATGATTTCCTCCGTGGATTTCCCTTACAGTATATTCACTGAAGTTGGGGATACTGTACTTTTCACTTATTCCGATACTGGAGAACAAATTCTTTCAGTTACGGAATTTTCCAATAAAAGTTTAGAATGAGAAACGAAAGTGCCTAACTACCATACTGTTCCTTGGTTAGTATGATCTAATAGTGAAACAAAAGGCTGCTTTCGCAAAGTTTGTTGCTTTTCGAACCAGTCAATGATCGTTGATGTAGCCTTGTTTCGGGCATCATTTACGAAAGGCGGAAGTGGCTGCCCTGCGGCGTCAGGCAAATGAAGAACTCGGAGGTGATGCCTGCATCGCTGGAGCGTTATTCATTTGACCCCGAGCCGCAAGCCACTGTAGCTGGACAAAAAAAGGCGGAAGTGGCTTCCCAGGGACGGCTGACAAATGCCCGAGTCCCTAGCCACTGCAGCTGGATCCGTTTATTTTTGATGGAAATCAACTGTGAAATGTGCGGTTAAATCAAAAACCAGATGTTATAGCCACAATGTATTCGAAAAGAGCCAAACAAAAAGAAGCATGGAGAGAAAACATCCCATGCTTCTTTTTTCTTCAAAAAACCTCAGAGTAATATAGTGACACCAATGTAGATCAAATTAATCTGCTGACTCCATTTCAGCCAATACACGATTGACTCGTTTTTCTAACATCTTCATACCACTTCCACCGGCCTGAAAATGACGCAAGCTACCCTCTTTATCAAACACATAATAAGCAGGAACATATTGATTTTCAAAGGCATCAGTTAGCTTATGCTCGTTATCAATGAAGATGGGTTGAGATATATCATGTTCACTTGCGACCTCTTTAATTTTCTCAAGATTTGTATCCTCTTCTGAACGAGGCATATGTACGGCAACTACATTTAATCTATCTTTATATTTATCACGAAACTCATTCACTTGTGGCATTGCCTCTTTGCATAAATGACAGCTAATGGACCAAAAATGAATCAATGTTGGTTTTTCGCCGACAACCTCTGCTTTACTTACTTCACCATTCAACCATTCTGTTGCACCAGTTAATTCTGGCATCGGGGTTCTTAATCTCATGAATATTCCTCCTCTAAATTATCCTAGACTGTTATTTACAAGGACGGATAAACTTGACTTCTATAATATAGTGATCATTTCGTATAGGATGTTTTATTTTGAATAATTAGTAAAATATATACGAAAAACTTCATCCGGTGTCCCTACGGCCACCGTTTCCTTTTAAAAAAGACCTAACGAATCGCTAGGTCTTCAGATAGATAAATTAAAGTGTAGCTTGTCCTGGTTTCCAGTTGGCTGGGCAAAGTCCACCTGTTTGAAGAGCTTGAAGAACACGAAGTGTTTCTTCTACATCACGACCGATGTTGTTATGGAAAACCGTTTGATACTGTAGTTCACCTTCAGGATTAATAATGAATAATCCACGAAGAGCTACACCCTCTTCTTCAATTAACACACCATAGTCACGTGAAACAACATGATTCGTATCAGCAGCAAGCGGATATCTTAATTCACCTAATCCGTTTTCTTTACGATCTGTGTTAATCCAAGCCAAATGAGTGTGAATCGTATCTGTCGACACACCTACGATTTCTGCATCCAAGTCCTCAAATTCGTCATAACGATCAGACATTGCAGTAATCTCTGTTGGACATACGAAAGTGAAGTCCATTGGATAGAAGAATAATACTGTCCATTTGTCATTTTTCATATTTTCTTCCAAACTTACATTGCCAAATTCTTTGTTTGCAAGTACTGCATCCATTTCAAATCGTGGAGCTTGTTTTCCTACCATACGTTCTGCCATAGTGTAATCCCTCCAAATAAGTTAAAATGAGAAAATAGATACTCATTTCTCATTTACTTTCTTTTCAACAAGAATAATTATAAAATAACTAGCTATTCACGTCAACTCTTATTTAAAATAAATATAAATAAAAAATGATTATTGAATAACAAATACTCTCCTACTTTGTTTTTCCCAATTGCTGAATAAATTACTCTCAATTAGTTTTTTCCAATCACTAAGAGTAAGTTTATCATTCTTTCGATTGGGAATAAAATATAATGCATCTATTCGCAACCTTTACATCCATTGGAGGGTATGAGAAAGTTTGAAATTAATAGATGTTTTACAAAGTTTGTGACTCTTCTAGTCAGTGGTTAATCTATGATATAGTTTTGTTTCGGGTCATCTTTTCGTCTATTTTGAACGAAATTCATACAAAAATGGAGAATTTCATGGATTATTAAAGTTAAAAGTAACAATGCAAACGAAAAGAGCCTTAGATAAATTAATGAGGAGAATCAAAAGGTTACAAAAGAGGACTAGCGAAAGAGAGAAAGGATTGAGTAGTAGATGAATGAAATAAATTTTTGGGAAGATTATGACTGGGAAAGCTTACTTATGACAATAGGGATTGGGGTTCTCCAATTTTTCGCCTTAATTATTGGTTTTCTAATTATTAAAGGAATTGGCAATAAATTAATCGATCGGTTATTTACTAAATATGAACAGTCCAATACGATTTCAAAAGGTCGATCCCTCACGCTTAGAGGGCTTATGAAAAACATTTTAAACTACATACTAATTTTTGTGTTTTTCGTCACAATCCTACAGATTTTTGGAATCGAAGTAACTGCAATCCTCGCTGGTGCCGGTGTCGTTGGATTAGCGATTGGGTTTGGTGCACAAGGCTTAGTAAGTGATGTAGTAACAGGATTTTTTATTCTCTTAGAAAAACAACTAGATGTTGGTGACTATGTCACTACCGGAAGCTTCTCTGGTATTGTAGAGCAAGTTGGGTTAAGAACTACGCAAATTCGTGGTTTCGATGGAACACTTCATTACGTGCCTAATCGTGAAATTACATCGGTTAGCAACCATTCTCGGGGGAATATGCGAGCGCTTGTTGACATTGGTATCTCCTATGATGATAATATTGATCACGCTATTTCGATCATTCAAGATGCTTGTAATACTTTCGCTAAAGAAAATGAAAATATCGTTGAGGGACCAAATGTACTAGGAGTTCAAGATTTAGCTTCTTCTGATGTGGTCATTCGTATTCTTGCAAAAACAAAGAATATGGAGCAATGGAGTGTTGAACGTGAGTTAAAGAAACGTCTGAAAAATACACTAGACGATCATGGCATCGAAATTCCTTTCCCTCACCAAACATATATCGAGAAGAAATAACTCAAAAACCGCTAAGAAGCTACTCAAATGAGTAGCTTCTTTTTTGCTTCCTACTTCTTTCTTCGTTGTTTTGCTATGAGTAACCGACGAATCCGATCGTCCTTTTCTTCCTTTACTCTCTCAATTGATCCTGTATCGACTTCCTTTTTTACACCTTCTGACGGAACTATAAAGGGCTCCTTCTCTAATTTTCTATTAATTAAAGATTCTCGGGGAGATTTGTTCTTAACCCTTTTCTCAACTGTCGATTTACGAAGCATAAGTTGCTCCACCTGTTCTGTATTTTTAGAATCAACAAGTTTTTTCTCCCTAAACCTTAGTTTTTTCAGAAATGAAAACCCTACTCTTCGATAGACAATCTCTAAAAAAAACAAGAGCATCGCCATTAAAACAAACCAAGAGCTAATAGGTTTTTCCTCAAAAGAAGGGGTCTCAAGATCCCGAAAAACGTCTTCGGTATCAATCAGTTTCTTCCCACCTGTAGCCGATGCTAATTTTGCTAGATTCCCCAATTCATCTGGAAATAGACGATATTCTTCTGAGTATGGAACTGAAAAACCAGTCTGATAATGTAATTGATCGCCCTCTCTCATTTGGAAATAATACAGCCCTGGTTCAGCTTCTAGCTCTATCTCATACTCCCCAGGAGCGCTAATTTTAGAGTCTGTAAGAATTTCTTCTCCATTTTCTGCAATGATTTTCGGTGTTAAGGTCGTCACGCCTTCATTCTCCAACGACACTTTTACTTTCGTCTTTTCTCCTTCTTGTCCAACCACTAACCCGAATGATTTTTCTTCATAAGACGGAAATGATGCTGTCATGACATTATTCCAAAATCGTGGCCAATTCTTCCAGCGTGCCCAATCCCCAGCCCATTCTCCGGCAGAATCAGAAGTAAAAGCAAACGTCGTACCTAAACCGTATTGCCAATAGGATAAAATAGGATCCTCTTTTTCGCTCAATATAGAGGTTCTACTAGCCTGTTTAGGTGTTGTAGCAATATATGCATTCATTTCAGGAATTCCTTCACCAAACAAGTTTTCTATCATGGAATCACGAGTTACGCTCGGATAAAAGGGTGTATCTTCTATATACGTTCTCGTCGCCATGACTGTTTCTCGGGAAAGAATGCTCGGAATAACCGAAGCTTCTGTTACATCATAATACCGTCCTTCTCCAACCAAAGCTAAGTTCTCTAACAGTTGTTTATCAGCATCTGTCCCAATAGATACCGTTGAGAGTGTGATCTTGTTTTCATAACCTTCTTCAATTAAAGAATCATAATCTGAATGAGTAGCTGATTGTCCATCAGTTAACAAAATAATATGTTTTCGTTGAAGATTTTGTTCAGTTAACTTTTCATATGCAAGCTCTAAGGAGGAGTAGATTTCTGTTCCTCCACCTGATGTGACGGAGCGAATTTTTTCAATTACTGCAGCTTTGTCTTTAATTGGACTTGTTTCAACAATTTCCCATGGTTTATCATCGAAGGCGATAAACCCAAGCGTATCTTTCTCACGAAGTAGCTCGACTGACCTTGCAGCTGCTTCTTTTGCAAGACTGAGTTTGTTGCCAGACATCGAACCTGATCGATCAACGACAATAACTAACCCCAGTGATGGAAGCTCTTTCTCTCCTTTAATGTCCATATCAACTGGCAATATTTTTTCAATAGGTGTTTTAAAATAACCTCCTAATCCAAAGCTATCTTTCCCGCCAATCATCAAGAACCCTACACCAAAATCCTTTACCGCTCTTTCTACCAATTCCATTTGAGCTTGCGAAAAATATGTACCTGTAACATTATCGAATACAATGCTATCATAGCTTAATAGTGAAGATAATTTTGTAGGAAACTGTTGTGGTTGAAGTTGATTAACCAAAAATTGATTTTTCTCTAACAAATTTGTTAGTTGCATTTCCTTTTCACCAGAAACTACTAGTATGTTAGGTTCCCCTTTGACGGTAATAATTGACTCACTTTGATTGTTTTCAATAATCTCGTCTCGTTCGGGATTGATTGACACTTTATAGTGAATTTGTCCTTCCTCAAGCGGGACATGCTGAAAAGACTGGGCGTTCACTCCTTCTTTCACCATTACCTTTTCCGATAATACGATTTGATTATTAGCTTGCACTGTTATTTCGACATTTTGTGAAATTGTGCTCTCAATAGGGACGTTTAGTTCAACCGTTTCACCAAGTAGTGCCGTTCGAGGATGCGAAACGGTTCCAAGTCCACTGTCTTCAACTTGATTATTTTCGTAGAGGAAATAATCTACACTAGTATTTTGTTCAATCAAGAGCGGAATCTTATTTTGACTATGCCCCGTAGTCTCTTTGTCATCTGACAACACCACAATTCTGCCTGTTTGCTTATTCCCCAATAACGAAGACGCAAAATGAAGACCATCTTCTAAATTCGTTTGATGGCGAATATTTTCAGATTGACTATTCAGTACAAACTTTGCATCCTTTGTTTCACTTACATCGAGCACTGAAGATTTCCCGAATTTAATTATGGAATAGGAATCATCCGACCCTTTGTTTTCAATGCTTTTGTGAAGAAAGTCTATTACTTTATCATGTGAATTTTTCATACTCGCGGATTGATCAACTAGAAAAATCACATTTTCTCCAGATTCAGCCTGTAAAAGAGTTGGCATTGCTAAGGAAAATACTAATAGGACTATCGTGATGGAACGAAAAATGATGGGTAACTTCTTTTCTTTCGATTGTCTTACCCAATAAATGAGAATGAACCCCACAGGGATAATTAAGAACAGGTTTAGAGATTGCTGTAACTCAATTTCCACGCCTAAAAACCTCCCATTCAAAGACTAAAATGAGAATGGAAAATAAAACAAGCCACACTCCGACATCCCTATTTCCACTACTATTTAGCTCATTTGTTTGTGTACCATTTATCATAAATGAGGGTTGACCCGCTATATCTCGTTCCCCCTTGTCTAAGGTTACAGATAAAAAGAGTGAGTAGTTATTTTGTACAATCCTATATACTCCAGGAAGGGCGGGAGCTAGAAATTCTTTCGAGCTATCCCATGTTGAAATTAGTTTATTCTCTATATTAAAAATATCCCATAGCGTATTTCCTTCATTGCTTACATTAAGATAAGTTTGTTCACCTGAATGAAAGGCTCCTAAAAATCTAGTCTGTTCCCCTAACCATTGATAGGTTTGATAAAGAAAAATCGGGAAGCTTGGATGTAGTGGCCAATCGCTTTGATGCAAAGGAAAATTCACAGAAATAACCGGTGTCACTCCACTTGATTTTTGTATCAATGCAGTCGAACCACTGTTTACAAGACTATCAAAATCAGCATCATAAAAGGTACCCGTCCCAGCTACAAAGATTTCACTCATATCAACATATTGAATGAGTTTATCGTTAGAAGAAGTGATAGGTGCTCCTAGTGATTGAACCTCTACACTATCTGCTATCACAAAAAGCGGAACATTTTTATAGTCCGCAGCTTGCTCGCGGTCAACTAACACAATTTTCGCTTCCTGGTTGTTCAGTTCCTCGCTTGAAGAAACTTGAATTACTTCTGCACCAATTGCTGTAAAACCTTTAATCCAGAAAGGAGAGACCTCTCCAATTGCATAAATCGGAGGATTTGAAGATGTTGCTACAGTATATAGAAATTGATCTAAATCATATTCATCTGGAATGTCAATAATAGCAACATAATAATCTGCAGTAGGCAAAGAAGGTATATTTAGTATTTTCTCTTTTTGAGCTGCTATCGTAATCGTTTCCTCATATACTACTTCTCCATTGGCGGTAATTTGAAAGGGCACTGTTTTCTCACTATTTGCTTCGTTTTTTATCACCGCAACCGCTGTCATTATGCTATCCCTTTCTTGCAAACCGAATGAGGTGATTGAAACATTTTCCGGATTTTCGTGAAGATTAACTGCATGAAATGTACTGTTGTCTGGTAAAAGCGGCACACGTTCCTCATTGAGGGCATGTGAATAAACATAAATGGAGGAAGACTCTTTTTTTGCCATTGCGATAGCTAGACTTATCGCTTGATCTAAGTCTTCATGTTTGTATGATAATTCTAACTCTTCAATAACATCTTTTGCTTTTCTTACGTCTTTTTCAGCTTTTACTAGTATATTTGTAGCTTCAGATGCTTCAATAATCGTGATCTTTTGATTTTTCAGCTCATCTAATTTGCCATTTATTTGCTTTCTAGCTAGCTGTAAACGATTCATTCCTTCTTTTGTAACAGCCATTGACGCAGAAGTATCAATTATAAAAATAACATGATCTCCCTCTATTTCTTGAGTGAAGAAAATAGGTTTCATTAAAGATAAAATTAATAGTGTCATAATTAGCAACTGTAACCATAATAACAGATGATTCTGTAGCTTATGTAACCACGTAGAAGCTTCAACTTCCTTCATCGCCTGTTTCCATAAAAAGGTCGAGGAATAGAGCTGCTCTTCATATTGTTTTCGAAAAAAATACAACAAGATGGTAGCGATTAAAAGAGCACTAAACCACCCATACACCGGAGATAAAACCGTCACAACTTATTCCTCCCTCATGAAACCCAACCGACCTTCCTACACTCACCAAGGATGATTTCCTCAAGCGACTTCTCTACAGAACTCCTTACATAAAAACATTGAAGATTTTTACTGATTGACTGAAGAGAAGAACAATGCCGTTGCAAGGTTTCCCCATATAATTCTACCGTTTTCTTAGCTAACGTAACATTCATTTCCTCCCTTGTCTCACTATCAATCCACTTAACATCTTTCCCAAGATGAGGATTATCTTCTTTTTCACTTAAGAGTTGCAAGAATAAAACCTTTCTGCTTTTCAAACGAACACGTTTTAATACTTCCTTGTAGTGGGATAATGGTTCTAGTCCATCCGAAATCAGTATAGATATATGGGATTTCTTTTGAACTTGAGTTGAAAATCCCTTTGAAAAAGGAAAAGCAGACTTTGGATGTGGAAGCCTACAAATATCCATAACCGTTTGGTTATTCATTGTGATTCCTTTTCTTTTTATAGGAACAAATTCATTCGTGCCTACAGGAATGCACGTAATTGAATCACCATTGTTTAGGGAGATAAAGGCAAAAGCTGCGGCAAGGTCTTTTGCTTTTTCCCATTTTTCCTTCCAAACCGTCATGGAAGGAGACGAATCTAAATAAATGCTTATATGAATCGATTGTTCATCAAGAAACGTCTTTACGTAATGCCGGTTTGTACGAGCATAGATATTCCAATCGATTTGTCGAAGGTCATCTCCAGCTTGGTACATTTTATGGTCAGAAAACTCCAATGAATGACCTTTTTTCAATGACTGACGGGACCCTTGATGAATACCATTGTAGGTTTTCGGAGTGGACAACCGATAACGGGATAATCGTAGTAGAACTGAAGGCATAATCATCGGTTAACTTCTCTCCCATGCTTCACTTCAGATATGATGACCGAGAGAAGATCATCCGATTTTATCCCTGCGGCTTCTCCTTCAAAATTAAGAAAAAGGCGATGACGTAAGACACAAGGGGCAACTTTTTTTATATCTCCGACAGAGACATGAAAGCGACCGTTCATTAATGCTCTCGTTTTCGCTAGTCTAATCAGAGCTTGTAATCCACGCGGACCACTACCATAATGAATATACTTCTTCACATCCTCCGGCGACTCTTCATTTTCAGGGTGAGTCATCGAAATCAATTGGACAGCTGTTTCTAACACTTCATCAGCAATCATAATGTCCTTCATCATAGATTGAGCCTTTAACACATCTCCTGAAGACATGATTTTGTTAAGCAGAGGTTCCTCTCCCTCCGTTCGCTTCACAATCTCCATTAATTCTGCTTTCGTCGGATAGTGAACGATAATTTTACTTAAAAAACGATCCATTTGTGCTTCTGGTAAAGGGTAGGTCCCTTCCAAGTCAATCGGATTTTGTGTGGCTAACACAAAAAACGGTGTTTCAACTTGCCTGGTGTCCCCCATAATCGTCACCGTTTTCTCCGCCATTGCTTCGAGTAAGGCACTTTGCGTTTTCGGGGTAGCCCGATTAATTTCATCGGCTAATACGATTTGAGAAAAGATAGGTCCATGAAAAAAATGAAACTGTTGTTTTCCAAGTTCATCAGGTTGAAGCATCAGTGTCCCTGTAATATCTGACGGCATCAGATCTGGAGTAAATTGAATTCGGGAAAAAGATAGATCTAATACTTGTGCAACGGTTTTAATGAGGGCTGTTTTCCCGAGTCCTGGTAATCCTTCGAGGATAGCATGACCTCCCGAGAAAATACTCCATAGTAATTCCTCAATCACCTGTTCTTGACCTACTATATATCTAGAGATTTCATTCTTCACATCACGAAGCTTTTGAACAACTTCTTCATACTCAACTGCAGTCTGATTCATGTCATCACTCTCCATTTGGATCAATTTCAGTAAAATATCGCCCTACTAGACTTTCTAGTGTTTGAGGAAGTTGGTAACGATCTACACTTTTGCGATAACTTTGTTCATATTGGCTATATACCTCTTCGTAGGACCTTAACTGACCTTGTAGGATTGGGCCTTCACTTTCCGTTCTTTCTCCTCCTGACTCACCTGATAAGGGACCGTTTTCAATTTGTAGATTCCCTTCGCTGTCTAAATATTTGGGAATTGTAAGTTCCATTGGTCCTGATCCAAATCCTGCTCCACTCCCCTCTGAACCCGAAGAACTACTTCCTCCTTGTCCTTGTCCTTGTCCTTGTCCTTGTCCTTGTCCTTGTCCTTGTCCTTGCCCCTGTCCTTGCTCCTCGGTGTCATCCCCCTCTTTAGTTGGATCATTTCCAGACTCCGTGTTGCTTATGTTTGAATCCTTTTGTTGTACTCCATCAGATGAACTCTTTATTAGTGCCGCTAAGTCTTCACTGATTGATAATTGGTTCTTTTGAAGATAATTCTGTAGGGCTGTACTTTGCTGAGAAAGTCCTTGTTGAAGGACATTTAATTGCGAAAGGATGAGGGTATTGTCTACTAGGTCACTAAATTTTTTCTCTAATTCTTTTAGAACTTCGTCTGATAACTCTGGTATTTCCTCATTTAATCCTAGTGTTTTTTTCATTTCATCAGTAAGCTTCTGATTTTGGAGTTTATTTAAAGAAACTGATATCTTTTCTTTGTTTTCTTCATTTAATGCATTGGACAATTCATTCATCCCTTTTTCATTTAATCCACTTTGTATATTGTTTAATTCTTCCTTTTTCTCCTTTAAGGGTTCTTGTGTAAGGGAGATCTCTTTCTGCTTCTTTAAAATGGCTTCAAGCGCTTCTTCTGCACTTTTCACTTCTTTTAACGCATTTTTTGTTTCATCGATTTCTTTTTTCGCTTCACCCGTATTTTTTTCTGCTAACTTTTCCACTTTATCCTGAATATCGTTCACTATTTCTTTTTCTTCTTGAATTCTTTCTGCTTCCTTCATTTTTTCGTTTGGTGACAGCAATAGTAAAAGAATCATCCCTGTAAAAAGGATGCTTGGAACGAAATACTGTGGAAACAACCAATTCTTTTTTCTCTTACGCACTCTCTCCTCATTTTGCTTCATACTATAAATGGTTTCATTCAATTGTAGGGCGGCAAAAGGATGTTGACTATGTAAATATGACAGTGCTGTTTTAGCACGATCCTCTTTGATGAATTCATCAAAAACATGTGCAGCTGAATGGTTAGTGGGTCTTTTTTTCCAGTAAAAGACAAAAAAGATTACCGCCGTTAGGAGTAAGATGAGCGTTGCGTAAACTGACCAATAGGGAAAAACAACCATCCTTACCACCACAATAAAGCCAACAAGGAAAAGAGAGCCGATTAAAATAAAGTGCTGTATTCCTTTAACAATCATTTGCTGACGTAGATTAGATTTGACCGATTTTAGTAACGATAGAAATTGTTTTTGCTCCTGCATCTACCCACACCCTTTGCCATCATTTCGATTAGTAATGTCACTTTGCCATTTTAAACACTATGGGATTCCCTGTGTAGTAAACAAGAAGATTTTCAATAACCTCAAGCTATTGAAAACCTTCCATTATTTTTTCATTCTAGGCCTTAACTTCCTGATACTCACACCTATACACAAAATAATTAGGATGCTATACGCAATCATATACGACAGCAAAAGCGGAAATTCAATTCCAGTCATTTGCTTAATTTCCTCCATTGGAAAAG
Source organism: Bacillus sp. 2205SS5-2 (assembly GCF_037024155.1). Classification (NCBI taxonomy): domain Bacteria; kingdom Bacillati; phylum Bacillota; class Bacilli; order Caryophanales; family Bacillaceae; genus Bacillus; species Bacillus spongicola. The sequence goes on along the minus strand of NZ_JAYKTS010000007.1, from coordinate 28,275 downwards.
GCTCTAGTAGACTAAATAGCACAAATAGTGGATTTAGCATCGCCATATAGTAGGTGAATGGACTTTGCCCTCCCGAGTTTCCATAGCTAAATTGCATCGCAATCGTAAAGAAGAAAAATGTACCCGCTGTTAAAAACAGGGAGATTCCGTACGTAGTGACCATGGATATAATCGTTTTTCGGAACAGCGTGGAAAACATAATGCCAATTGAGCCAAAAGCAAATACTGTAAATAGATAGAAACTCATTATTTGAAGAAGTTTCATTGGTGAAACTCCTCCAAACAAAAACACAAAGCTATAAATTGGCAAACTTGCGATAATTAATAAAATTAAATAGGAAACGGATGAAAAGAGTTTTCCTAATATAATACTTGTAGAACTTTGAATCGTTGTCAGTAATATATTCAAAGTTTGCTTCTCTCGCTCTCCACTAATTACACCTGCAGTCAATCCGGGAGTAATAAACAGAACCATTGATAACTGAATAAACGAAAGCATCATAAACATACCTCTGCTTTCTTCTGGACGGAAATAGGTTGCTCCTGATTGCCAAGAAGTCAGTAAAATAAAGCCAATCACAATAACCCCAATTGCAAGCAGATAGAACATTAAGCCCATAAACGTTTTCAATGAACGAAAGCGCAATTTAAATTCTTTATTTAAGACAGGATTGATGAAAACGTTCTTCATGTAAGTTCCACTCCTTTCGTAATTTCCATAAAGATATCTTCCAAATTCGTCTCAACTTCTTTGAATGACAGAATCGGAATATTATTTTGAACCGCTTTACGAAGGAGTTCAACTTGATCTGCTTCCCCGCCTTTATATAAGAAGGAGATGGTTTTAGTTTCAGCGTCACTTTCAATTCCACTGATAAGCGGGTCATCTTCAAAATAAGAAATAGCACTCTCTATTAGGCCTCTCACCTTTGTAATAATCATTTTATCTGCTTGTAATTTAAATTGGATTTCCGCTACAGACCCGTGAGCGACAAGCTGACCTTCATTAATCACACCGATTTCATCACACATTTCAGCCAGCTCAGGAAGAATATGTGAAGAGATCATGATGGTCTTGCCCATATTTTTGAGCTCTTTTAAAATCTCCCTCATTTCTACACGAGCACGTGGATCAAGTCCTGAAGCAGGTTCATCTAGGATTAACACTTCTGGATCATGAATTAAGGACCTTGCTAAACAAAGTCTTTGTTTCATACCCCGTGAAAGAAAGTCAACATATGAATCACTCTTGTGTGATAAATTAACGAGTTCTAGAAGCTGAGGTATTAACTTTTTTCTCTCCTCAGTAGAAATCCCATAGCTGGCTCCATAAAAATCTAGATACTCATCTGCTTTTAACTGGTCATACACGCCAAAAAAATCGGGCATATAGCCAATTTGCCTTCTAACTTTTTCTGGTTCTTTCGCAATATTAAAGCCATTGATATAGGCTGTACCCGAGGTCGGTGAAAGCAGGGTGGCTAAAATAGAGAACGTCGTTGACTTCCCAGCACCATTTTGTCCGACAAAACCAAAAACGGTTCCTTTTTCAAGTGTTAAGTTTAGCGAATCAAGAGCAGTAAAGCTTCCATATTTCTTTGTTAAATTTTGAATATGAATCATCATTTCACCTCTCCTTTAACCGTGAAATCAGGAAGTCTGAAAAAATCAGAGTTTGAGTTATTCGTTTCAATAGTAAACCTGATTTCTCCAGTTGACGTAATAAATTCATTCACATTCTCACTCAAGGTTATAACGCCTGAAGAGGAGGGTGTGAGTAACTGCTTATCTCCATTTTTGGCATTCTTAATATAGTAATTGAATCCAGGAGACATATTAATCGCTGCAGCCTTTATTTCATTAAAATTAGCATTCGAACTATTCAGTGGTTGGGGAAGCGTCAGGACTAGTTCATAGCTACCTGCCTCTACAACATACTCAGTGAAACTCTGCTCTCTCAATTCTTCCATAATAAAGCCATCGATCACCTTTAATTCTGCTAAAAGATCGTCACTTTTTAGTTTAAACGTACCCTTGAAATTACTCTCAATCTTGAATGGCTGGTAAATCAAAGAGTAATTATTCAACTTCTCTTCCTTTTCATGAATCATTGCCTCTACTACAGCCTGGTCCGAGTATCCTGCTATGACTGGATTATTTCCATTTTTCTTCACAGTGAATAAGGTTCCAACCATGCTTTCCATTTGTTGCTGCTTCAATTTCGCGATATCTTGATCTTGTGGATACGAAGAAAAACTCTTTGAACTGCCCTTTGAAGGTGAGCTTAAATGATTTCCTTTTATGTTTACTTGTACTTCAATCGTTTCTCCAGCTTTTATTGGTCCTAATTTATATTCTTGTGAAGCAGACCAGACATAAAGCTCCTGAAAATCGAATGGGAAATGATTTGTGATTGTCCCTTGTAATTGTTTATCCCTTAAAGTTAAATTTTGCTCAAACTTTCCTACCGAATCTTTTTTTGCGTACCCAAAAACTGTCCGAGTTGACCAAAATTCTACACCTGAAAAAGTGGCCGTAGATTGGTTATTCTGATCCTCTATCGTGGCATACTGATAAAAGTTTGCTGTATTATCGTAAGCATTCATGGCAGGAAAAGCATTAAATTCATTCGTTTTATAGGAGAGTGTAAAATCACCACCTGTATTAGATAATAGTGATTGTGCTTTCACCCCTATTAAACTTTGATCCTCTTGAACTTCATAAACTTCCATTGATGATGTTTGGGGCTTTCCGAGACGATCCTTAGCCCCTGTAATAAAAATTCCAACTGAAGCCAATATCGCAATGAGAGGTATGATCCCCCAAGCATATTCTCGTTTATCCCATTTTTTCAAAACGAAATATAATAGGGGAGCTACGAGCAATAAATACAGAACTAAAATGCCAATAAGTACTGAAGTCGACACTTCACTTGCTTTAAATAAATTGCTAGTATTTGCAAACTCATAATACATTTGCTCATACATTCTTGTTCCGTATTTCGAGCTAGTACCATACCCTTGAGGCAATTCCATTTCTTCGATCAACCACGAGAACCATAGATTGAAATCCTTCCAAGATGCCAGTGGTTCAGCTCCATACGAAAAGGCGGTTTGCCATACTTCTCCTTGTCTTATGGTGTTTTTCGTCACCACCGGAAACCCTTCAACTTCAATAATAGTAGTCGTTCCTTCTTTTTGTTCTCCTGTCAAAATCGGTAAGGTGGAGAAATCCAAAGCACTTTCCTTGTTTTTCTTCAAAAATTCCAGACTACTAATCTTTTCTTCTTTGCTCATATTCATTGGAAGGAATGCTGCCAATGAGCCTAACTTTTGGTCACTATTTTCCATAGCACCAATTAAGATCTTTCCACCTTGTTCCGTCCATTCAAGGACAGCCTCTTGTTGATCCAAACTTAGAGTTGTTAAGGAGAAGTCGTCGATAACAAGTAGGTCGATGACTTCTAACCCAGCAGCTTCTGAGGGCATGTTTTTTTCTGTTAAAATGACGGTTTCTATGTAAGCTCCAGTTTGTAATTTACTTATTTTGATTTGCTCAAGGTCATCGGGATTTTCGCTTAGTATCCCTGTGATGGATTGGTTAGGATTGACCATATGAGGAGTAAGGATCTTATCACCACTAAAATCAACTTCTTTCCCCTTTTCCCAATCTCCATCAAATAAATAGACCATTTGTTTTTTCTTGTTTCCTTGAAAACTCATATTCGATGAATCAGAAAAACCAGGGAGTGAAAATTGATACGTTTTCGTACTGTTTGCCGGTACATTCAAGGAAAAGGCTTTTCCTCCTGCAGCTTGATAATCTGGCGAAAAATCAATCACCAGATCCCCAATATAATTTTTTCCGGTATTTTCAATCGTTACTTGGATTGGAAAGCCTTTTCCCATTTGGACTTTCCCATCGATCCCACTCTCTATTTTTACTTTTAAAGCACTCTTTGCATGAATCGTATTTGTACTCATCACACCTAATGCAATCATAAGCAATAGAATTTTCATAACCAATCCCAGTTTCTTCATTGTTTGTCCTCCCTGTATTTACTACAAGTATTCTTTTGTAAGTTCTAACAATAAAAGGAACTCACTATGTGTATTTTTACACTAACTTACCATAAAATCAATTCATTTTTCTGATTTTTTAAAATGGTATAAAAAAAGGAATTTCACTTCATCCGAGGTTGCCATCAAAAAGAAAAAAAGCACAAAAAAATTAAGTCTTTAAATAGACTTAATTTTTTAATTACTTATATAGATTCAATATATTCAGTTAGAAGGCCAATAGCAAAATCAATGGCTTCTTCTTTGGGATTTAATCTAGAATGATGAAGTCCATATGGTGTATCTACACCTAGCCAAAACATGAATCCTGGAATTTCTTTCAGCATGTAGCCGAAGTCTTCACCCGTCATAGCTTCTTGGCAAATGACTAACGAAGCCTCTTTGTAGGATTCAACAAACTCCATAAAGTGACTTGTGTTCTTCTCTTCGTTAAATACTTGATAATAATTACTTCCGTAATCGATGGATACACTGCATTCAAAAGCAAGCTCGATTCCTTTAACAAGGGATTCAATTCTATTTTTAACTTTCGTCATCGTATGAGGTGCTAGAGTACGAATAGTTCCTTCTAGCCTTGCATTTTCAGCAATCACATTTTGAACAGTTCCAGCTGTCATTTTTCCAATTGTTACTACAACACTTTCCAATGGATCAATATTTCTTGAAACGATGGATTGGAGTTGAGTTACTAAAGTTGAGGAGGCTAAAATCATATCTTTTGTTTGGTGAGGGTATGCCGCATGTCCCCCTTTTCCTTTAAAATCAATAAAAAGCTCTGACGTATTTGCAAAAAGTAAGCCTTCTCTGACTGCAACAGTTCCAACTGGATACTCCGGGGCAATATGAAGTGCCATAATGATATCAGGCATCCATTCTTTAAATTCTTCACTATTCAAAAGCGGCTCTGCTCCACCTGGTCCTTCTTCAGCCGGTTGAAAGAGAAATATCATATGATGATGGATAGGAAAATTCACAAAATGTGTTAAAACACCTAAGGCTATGCTCATATGAAAATCATGACCACAAGCGTGCATATATCCTGGATGATCGGATTGAAAATCTAGGTTCGTAGCCTCTTCAATTGGCAATCCATCCATGTCAGCTCGATAGCCGATCGATTTAGCCCCTTCACTACCTCTCACTTTGACTAAAAGTCCGGTTTTCCACTTTTTGATTTCTATTCGTTCTTGTGGCAACGAGCCTAAATAGTTTAACAAATAAGCTTGTGTTTTATATTCTCGAAATCCCTTTTCTGGAATTTTATGCAAGTCTCTTCTAATATGAATAAATTGGCTATTCATATCCATTAACATCCCCATTCTAAGTAGGAAAATCATAGTTATTTTCTTGATATATTTTGTTAAAAAAATAATGTAATTTCTATTTTTGATGAAGATCAACAATAAAATGAAGGACTGATCCTAAAATCAGATAATCTTGCAACAAAATATACGAAAAAGCCTAAAACTAAAAGGAAAACGCAGGAAATATTCCCCGCGCAACACATCCTATAATTGACGTAATTCATGTTTTATTTCGGTCTTGGATTTTGTTTTTTCATCAATTTTCTTAATGACCTTTGCAGGCGTTCCAGCAACCACGGTATAGGGTGGTACATTTTCAACCACTACTGCCCCAGCTGCGACAACAGAGCCTTTCCCTATAGTAACCCCTTCAAGGATAACCGCATTAGCTCCAATAACCACTTCATCTTCCACGACAACAGGTTGGGCAGAAGGTGGTTCAATCACTCCAGCTAAAACCGCTCCTGCTCCGATATGACAGTTCTTACCAACAGTAGCGCGCCCCCCAAGTACAACATTCATATCGATCATTGTACCAGAGCCAATAACAGAACCGATGTTTATCATCGCCCCCATCATTATGACAGCATTATCACCAATTTCGACTTGATCCCTAATAATAGCTCCTGGCTCTATACGGGCTTTAACGTTTTTCATATCCAGAAGTGGAATGGCAGAATTTCGACGATCAGCCTCGACGACAAAATCTTCAATTTTCTCTTTGTTTTCTGCGAGTGTCTGTTGAATGGATGTCCATTCTCCGAACACGACCCCATTATCTTTATTAATAAAAGCCTGAACATCTTTATCAAAGCAAATACTTTCCAAGTCTCCTTTTAGGTACACTTTGACTGGCGTCGCTTTTTTGCTATTTTGAATGAAAGAAATAATTTCATTTGCATTCATCATGGTCATAATGAAAGACCTCCTTAGTATAATTACACTATTTAAAATGTTTAAATTCACTTTATCAAAACAAAGCAAAATGAACAAGGTATTATTGAAGGGTTGGATCGCATTCGATGTACTCTTGAACGATCTCAACAAATGCATTAACTTGTCTTAATTCGAAAGCTGAATCATATCCTAATAACCATGTATTGCGTTGAATCGGCCTGTTTTGTTCATCTGTCAACGGTATTTTAAAGATATCTTCTTGAGTGGAATTCACTGTAATAGCAGGTAAAATAGCATAGCCAATACCATTGAAAGTCATTTGTTTGCATGTTTCAATTTGATCCACAATAATTGTGCGCTTTGGGGTCGTTTTAAATTGTCTGTGCCACCAATCTTGGATTTCCTGATAGTAGTTTGAGTCACTTTTGAATTGAATAAATGGTCGTTCTGTTTTCAAGACTTGATTCACTTCGTTAATTTCCTTGTCGACCAGGAATAATTGGTCTTTAAAGAGGTGGATTTTTGGACCTTTCCAATCAGGAGTTCCCCGAATAATTCCAATATGGACGTCATTTTCGTAGATTGCTTTGAGAATTTCTGAGCTCCATCCCGTCATTAAAGAGATTTTTGCTTCAGGGTATTTTTCTACGTATTTTTTTAATACTTGCGGCAACCAGTTTTGGCCAACGATGGATGCACAAGCTATCTTTAAGGTACCATGTATTTTTGAATCTAATGCTTGTATTTCTTCGCGTACGCGCTCTTCTCTTTCAAGCATCTCACTAGCGAGTGAAATGACTAATTCTCCAGACGGCGTTAAAGTTAACCCTTTTTGAGAACGGAGAAACAGCTTGGTTCCCCAATCCTTTTCAATCGTTTGTAGTCTTTGCGATAAGGCAGGTTGTGACACAAACAGCCGTTCAGCAGCTTTTCTCATATTCATCTCTTGAGCTAACACCGTAAGTAGTTGATATTCTGAAAATGCCATAACGATCTCCTTTGATCTATTTTTCTAGTTTAGCGCCAAGTTCTTTTGTCACAAAGAATGCACCATTCATCCGCTTATCGGCGGCTTGCATAAGACGATAACTAGCCTGAGGCGCTCGTTACTTTATAACAGAGCTTGGCTGATCACCTCGTACCAATGGCGCTTGAAGCTAACCACAAAAGCATTGTAAAAAGTTATACTTTCATTATGGCTCTTTTCGTATACATTGCTGATATTTCACCTAAATTTAGATTCAATCCTTCATTTTTGTCGTGTATATTCATCAAAAATAGAGGAAAGGATACCTGATGCAAAGCTATCTAACAATTTATAGACTGGTTCGAAAAGCACCAATCTCTGCGAAACAGCCTTCATTAATAATACTGTAACAAACTTTAGTTGTTCCACATGTTAAAAAGGTCTTCTCCCATTTTTTCGATCGAGTGTATTTGCGGAATTATTTTAATCAAAAGGAAAGCCCCCAAAAGGGAGCTGATATCACTACTTTTTAAACCTGATTACTAACTGCTTTATAGGCTACCTTTTGTAAAAATGAACATGTCTCGTTAATTCTTTTAACATACTTCTTCTTGTTAAAATCCCTTCGAAGTAACCTTCTTGATCTATTACGCACAGAAAAGGATGATCAATCAATAGGGTTAGAGCTTGCTCAAATTTCGTGTGGATTTTAATAGTGGGAACTTCACTTTTCATTACATCTTCTACTTTTTTTTCATTAAGTTTTTCAAATTCAATTCTTTCTAAGCCTAAAATACTGTCCGTAATGAGTGCAGAACTAATTAACCCATGAAAATGAAAGCGTGCATCTAATACAGGAATTGCGGAATAACCACTTTTGGTTAAAATTAATAACGCGTGTTCTATCGAGTTTCCGAGCTGAACATGAGCAACTTTTTGAGAAGAAATAATAAACTTTTCAATAGATGTTTCCAATAACTCTTTGTTTTGTAATGAAATCATTTTTCATTCTCCCTATTCCAAATAATTCATATTCCTCCCTAATTGTAGCATACGATTGTTTACTTTGTATCATAGGATGGTTTTGATTATTTTTTAATTATTGTCGAATTCCTGACATGAAATCTCTCTTTTTTTCGAGACCTACTTTATTACGACAATATGGAAAAGTAAAACAACTAGGTTAAGGGGGAACATTATCATTCTTAATTTCTGATTTCGAGATTTTTTTTATTTTTTTTCGTATACCTTGAGGCTATTTCATCTTATTTTTGACTAAATTCTCCATTTTAATGTTGATTTCTATCAAATATAGAAGAAATGATGCCCGAAACAAAGCTATATAATAGGTGAAGAATTGATAGGAAAAGCAACAAACTTTGCGAAGATAGCCTTTTTATTTTACCAATCTTCATTCACTACTATACTGTGCTCAGCAGAATTCTGTTTATGTTTTCCTGAAGATACTGGATGCCATCAAGCACTTTAAAGAAAGGCGGAAGGCACCGTTCATCGGCAACATGCATAAGACGAGCCGGCGGAAAGGTTGCTCTTTGACCTTTTGGACGGATTGGCTTATGACCTCGTGCCGGTGGTGCCTGCAGCTGGACACATGAAAGGCGGAAGGCACCGTTCATCGGCAACATGCATAAGACGAGCCGGCGGAAAGGTTGCTCTTTGACCTTTTGGACGGATTGGCTTATGACCTCGTGCCGATGGTGCCTGCAGCTGGACACATTTCTAACTCCCCAAAAATCTCTTCCCATGTAAAAAATAGCTAAAGAGCCCAAGGCTCTTTAGCTACTTTCTTCTTGTAAAAGTTCAAAAATTTCTATTGCCGTAATATCGATATCATCAAATGGATACTTATTAGATTTCTTATCTGCTAAGTAGACTTCTAATTCAAAAGTATCCGTTGTTGGGAAATACTTCACTTGACATAGTTTTTTACCATTGATTTCGAAGAAACGTTGAGGAACTTCACCGTTTTCTTGTGTTTCTTGCATCGTTTTTAATCTTTGAATAATTCCCATTAATTGAGACATAATCCTATCTCCTTTCGTTTCTTAAATCTTATTTTAGCATTTACGTTTACGTTTTTTTTATCCTTTAAACAATAGATAAGCCTTAGACACTATATCATACCTTCATTGTTTATAACAGGGCTTCCTCTTAATAAGAAATGTTTTGATTCTTCTAAAAGTAGGCTGTTTTCGTAAAAAATGTCGCTGATTGCATTACTCCGTAGTTGGTGATAAAGATAGACTTTGTAGTTTTTCATAAGCATTTCACGTGCAGAGTACGACTAAATCGACAATTATCTCACATTTTTAATGTAACTAGCCATAAAGGTTACGAAAAGAGACCAATTGTAAAAGCAATGCACTTCTCAAATAAGAAATCTCCCTTTATAATAATAGCACAGCTTCGGTTATTTCACCTGTATTCACCCATAGAAAATCGGAAAGAAGGGAAAAGAATTGAATCAAATTATTCTCTACACACAGCCTGATTGCCCTCCATGTGAAATCGTGAAACTTTTTTTACAAGATAGAAATATTACCTATATTGAAAAAAACATAAAAAAAGATGCTAACGCAAAAAAAGAATTAATCGAAAAATATCAATCATATTCGACACCTACTGTAATCGTGAACCAAACTACAATCACTGGTTTTAACTTGGACGCACTTAACACAGCACTTGAACTTGAAGAATAAAATTTTTTCCTTTCTATTTTTTTATTTCAAGCTCTCTTTTACGGCTCTTTACGTATACATTGTGGCTATTTCATCTGATTTTCGATGGAAATCGCCCATTTCACTGTTGATTTCTATCAAAAATAGACGAAATTATTCTCGAAACAAAGCAATATCAGCGTTTATAGACTGGTTCGAAAAGCAACAAACTTGGCGAAATCAACCTTACGTTTACATTGAGGTAATTTCAATTAAGTTTTGATTATTCCCTTCATCTCGATGTTGGTTTCCATCAAAAATAGAGAAATTATGCCCCAAAACAAAGCTTTATCATAGATAATAAACTGAAAAAAAGTCACAAACTGTGCGAAATCAACCTTACAAAAAGGACTCCACAGTTAGGAGTCCTTATTGAACCATCATATAAATAATGTAGAGAACAATTAGGATAGCAGCAATCCCCATGGCTAAAAATATTGGATTTCCCATATAAGGGTGCCTCTTTACTTCATCAGAGATTGAGATATCCTGTTCCCCTTTTAACTCTTTTTGTGTTTTCGCAACAAAAAAAGTATACCCAAGTGAAACCAATAAAAGAACGACCACAATAAGTGAAAGAACCATTATAAACGTACTCATCATATCACCTTTCAAATCCGGTTTCTCTTACGATGCCTCATAAAACAAAAGGTTATACATTCAATCCAATATCTCCGATTAATCTAAGTAATCAGCTTAAAATGGAAAGCGATTTAACCATTGACCCCCGTCCATAGTAATACAGTCACCATTAATATAACCCGCTTTATCAGATAAAAGAAAAAAGGCTAGTTCTGCAATTTCTTCCGGTTGACCAAGTCGTTTTAGTGGGACACTATCAATCGTTCTTTTGGCAGCTTCTTCTGATACCCATAGTTTTTCTGCCCCACCTGTTTTTTCGATCGGCCCAGGAGCGATAGCATTGACTCGTATTCCATACTGATGACCCCACTCCACTGCAAGTGTTCTTGTCAAAGACAATACACCTGCTTTTGCAGCTGCAGAATGTGCCACTCCCGCTCCTGCATTCCATGCGTAAGTTGCCACCATATTGATGATACTGCCTTTAATTCCTTTCTCAATCCAGTATTGTCCTACCTTACTTGAACAATAAAAAGTACCATTCAAAACGATATTGATGACAGAATTCCAACCATTAAATGATAATTTATCTGCTGGACAAATAAAGTTTCCAGCTGCATTATTCACTAAAGAATCAATTCGCCCGAAAGTTTCGTGAGCGTATTGGACCATTCCATCAATATGTTCTTCTTCGCGCACATCCATTTGAAACACTTCTATTCTGCCTTTATCTTTTTGAATTTCATTCCTTGCTTCTTCTAATCTTTCTTTGTTTCGACCCGTAATTAATACATTCCAATTTTCATCAGCAAATTTCTTGGCCATATACTTTCCCATTCCACTTGATCCACCTGTAACAATAACAACTTTATCCTCCATCAAAAATCTCCTCCTGAATTAATGAATGAATATTCAGTCATTATTTTACCACAGATTTCCTGCATACAACACTCCTTCTATCGAAACTTATTTATTTTTTTCTATTACTAAAATTTTAGGTTCAATAAAACTAGAATCTTTGTCTATTGAATGACGGATTCGTCCTTCTTTTAAGTCCAAAAAAGAATTACATCTACGTTTCAGACAAAATAAAAAACACCTTTTGAAAACAGGTGTTCAAACTTCGCCTTCATTCACAAGGGAATGATGCAGCATCGATAATGATCTAATTATAGTCCGTCTGCGATTGTATCCCTTTGAAGTAACGGTGCTTCCTTTATATTGCGCTACAACATGGCCCCATGCTCCAAACGGCTGGAAACCATAAATAAACACTTTAATATCACCGTAATCTGTTGGAAGGATGACCATTTCAAAATGATTATTCTTCACGTTCTCCCCCCTTATTACATTATGATTATATCTATATTCCAATTTATTTTATTTATGAAATTGAAATTAATCATACTATAAAGAATGGTATATTACAATTTCATTTACTTTTGTCTAATTTGCTACTAGTTGAAGAAATATTATACTTGACATCCTTCATACCTCTTTCTTTTAGGCTTTTTTGGTATACATTGTAGCTAATTCACCTGGTTTTTTTGACTAAATATTCCATTACCCTGTTTATTTCAGTCAAAACATACGATATGACGCCCTAAACAAAGTTATATCCTAGATTTTTAATGGATATGAAAAGCCACAAACTTTGCGAATACAGCCTTCTTTAAAAGACAACTCTCTAAACAAAAGAGTTGTCTTTCTGAAGAAACGATTTTCTGATCACCTTACAAGTAAATATTTCTCGATTTCCTCTGCACTAACAGCTTGGCTATATAAAAAACCTTGTGCTTTCTCACAATGCGACTCTTTTAGCAAATTCGCTTGCTCCTCATGTTCTACACCTTCTGCTACAACTTCCATTCCTAAACTATGAGCAAGTTTGATGATGGTTTGTGCAATAGCTGCGTCCTTGGAACCATGAATCATGTCTTTTACAAAAGATTGATCAATCTTCAATATGTCAATCGGGAACCTTTTCAAATAATTTAATGATGAATAACCTGTTCCAAAATCATCGACCGATATGATAATACCTAACTCTTTTAACCTTTGCAGCATTGACAGGGTTTCACGAGGGTCAAACAAAGCGCCTTCAGTAATTTCAATTTCAAGACAGTGAGCTGGAACGTTATTTTCCAATAAAGCTTTTTGAATAATTTCTGGTAATTGCTCTTGCCCAAACTGCTTCGGGGAAATATTAATCGCAACTCGGAGATTGTTTATCCCTTTCTTTATCCAGTGTCCGAGTTGAGCACATGCATGGTTAATGACCCATTCTCCAATTGGTAAAATAAGGCCCGTTTCTTCTGCTAATTGAATGAACAAACCTGGTGATACTACACCAAATTTTTGATTATTCCAACGCAATAACCCTTCCAAACTATTTATTTCCCCTGTTATAAGATTTATTTGAGGTTGATAATGTAGTTTCAATTCATTTTTTTCAATCGCTCTTTTTAAATGGGCTTCCATTAAGATATTATTTGGAAAAACATCATGCATCTTACTTTGATAAAAACGATAGTGGGCACGACCTCTTTCCTTCACTTGAAATAGAGCTTGATCTGCATTTTTTATTAAACTTTCTGCATTTAATCCATTAGTGGGGTACATACTGATGCCAATCGATGGCGTCATATAGTATTCTTGCCCCTTTATTAACAGAGGATGATTAAAGAGATTCACTATTTTCTGAGCAAATCGGTCCGTCTCTTGCTTTGTGTGATTTTTCAAAAAGAAGATAAATTCATCACCACCTTGACGATAAAGCTGAGCACTGCCACTTGTTAGCGAGCTCAAGCGTTCTGCAAGGCTGACTAGAATTAGATCACCTGAGTGATGACCTAGTGTATCATTAAAAAATTTGAAACGATCTAGGTCAATATACAACACTGATAACTCACTTTTTTCATCTTTATTCTCCAAAATAGATACATCGATATGCTCAAGAAGAGCTCGCCGATTCCATAAACCAGTTAATTGGTCATGAACAGATAGGTATTTTATTTTCTCAAGGTTTTCCCATTGCTGTGTCAAGTCACGCGCAATCATATAAATACCACAAACATCATCTTCAATAATAATAGGAATGAACTTTGCATGAATGGTCATGCTGATACCTCGCCTATTTAATATTGTGCACGATTTAATCTCCCTTGCCTTGCCTTTTAACGTCTCAGAGATTGTTTTTAGAACTAACGATCTATCTTGCTTTTGAAAAAAATCAAAAATGTTCATTTCAGACATCTTTTTTGGTGAAGATTCAAACAGTTGAATAGCTGAAGAATTTGCACTTATTACTACTCCAACTTGGTCTAGAGAAATAATAGCATCCAAGTTATGTTCGATTAAAGAATGGAATTTTTGGTTACTTTCTTCAAGTTTTTGCTTTTCTTGCACAAGAGCCGTGAAGTCTCTTGTAATTGAAACAATGTAATCAACCTTACCTTTATCGGTAAATATTGGAGTCAGAACGGATTCATTGTAAGTTATTTGGTCCTTTTCATGGCTGTATACTTCATCAAAAAATACCCTTTTCTTCTTGCTATGAAGAACATTATCATACATTTTGTGAAGGATTTCATATAATTCACTAGATAATTGTTTATTCATCAACTGACCTAAAGCGGTCTCATCAATTCCAGCCGCTTGTAAACCCCTTGTGTTCGCATACACATACCGATATGTAGGTCCAGACTCTACTTTCATAATAAAAACCATATCAGATATATGATCGTTAATCATTTGGTAAAGGATGCTTTCAAGGTGCGATGATGTAAAAGTTGTTTCTTTTTTTTCTAGCAGTTGTTCATCCATAAGCTAAAACCATTACCTTTCTAAAAATAAAATCAATTTTATATTAAAACCATTGATCAATGATAACTATGCAAAATTTAAATTATTCTTTCTTATCTTCTATTTTACCAAAAATCATTTATGCATTGTGTGTTTTTCTGGCAAATACCGACATCATTTTTGATTATTCTTCATTAATTCATCTACTCTTTTCTATTTTTTATAACACCCTACACATTTCCTCTAGATCCTTTCACAAATTTATTTATATTCATTTATTTTATTTTCGCTTTATTCCCCCTGAATAGAGAACATAGGCAGACGTTTCAGAATGCTTTTCTGCTATTATAACTGTTTCCATAAGGTTGTTTTCGCATAGTTTGTGGATTTTCGCAGTAGTTTTTTTCATATAAAGGATGGATTTAGGTCACCTTTTCGTCTACAAATTTATTTTGTCCCTACTAGAATGTAGTACCAGCGAGGATTAGATTGAATAACTTGAATCTTTGCCCATCATGATCTCGGACAGGCGCAAGCACGTTTGCCAGCCATACACTGTTACTATAAAGAAAGGAGGTAGTCTGCTTTTATGTATCGTCGCTTTCCAAATTATCCAGTTCACTATCGTCAGCCCGGGCCCCATCCTAATGATCAAAGGTTTTTCCCGTTAGCATTTGGTGCTCTAGGATTTTTAGGTGGATTAGCTGTTAGTCCATTTTTATTCAATCGACCATGTTGCCCTCCCTATCCATACTATCCACCTCCTTACCCTCCTTACTACCCACCTCCCTACTACCCGTCTCCCTACGGTGGTAGACCATAGTAACCTCTTTGTTTTTGAATTTAAAAAGGGCCCTCCAACGAGAGCCCTTTTAATAAACGTAAGAAATCTTGAATTTTTTAGAGGTTTTCATGTCAAGCTTTCGGTGTACTTCACTTTCCTTATTCTTCATCTTCCAATAATTGATACGATTCCTTTGATGTTTCAAATTGGCTATCGACAGCTTCTTCGCCTTTGCTTCGTTTCACGTAATAATATTTACCAGTTGCGTCTTGCTCTCTTGATTTCACATTATTTCTCAGTTCTAATTCTAATAAGTTTTTTAGTCGTTTTTTTAATCTTCCATCAAATATAGGAAATAAAATTTCAACTCGTTTTACCATATTTCGTGTCATCATATCGGCTGAGGATAAATACATTTTCCCTTCACCATTATGGTGAAAGTAATAAATTCTACTGTGTTCTAGAAATCGACCGACAATACTTATGACCCGGATATTTTCACTAACATTGGTGATACCTGGACGCAAACAACAAATACCTCTTATTATTAAATCAACCTTTACACCAACTGAGGATGCTTCATATAGTTTCATAATAAGCACTTTATCCGTTAGTGAATTCATTTTACACACAATCCGACCATTTCCATACTTATGATGAACTTCAATTTCTGCGTCAATTAAATTGATAAATTCATTTCGAATGTCAAAAGGAGCGACAACCAAGTGATGGAAAGACGGCTTTTCACTAAACCCGCTTAAGTAATTAAAAAAATTTGTAGCATCGATACCGAATTTCCTCTTCGAAGTAATCAAACCAATATCTGTATATAGTTTTGCCGTTTGATCATTATAATTACCTGTACCTAGGTGAACGAATCGTTCAATATGTCCGTTTTTTCTTCTTACTACTAAAGTGATTTTACTATGTGTTTTTAGATACGTCATACCATAAATTACATGACATCCTGCTTTTTCTAGTTCTTTCGCCCATTGAACATTATTTTCTTCATCAAATCGAGCTTTTAATTCAACCAGTACGGTCACTTGTTTGCCATTTTCAGCCGCTCTCTTCAGTGCTTCAATAACAGGAGAATCACCACTTACTCTGTATAAGGTTTGTTTAATCGCCAATACATCAGGATCATTTGCTGCATCTGCAACAAAATCTACTATTGGTTCAAACGATTCATAGGGGTGGTGAAAGAGTAAATCTTCGAGTAAACATTTTTCGAATAAGTCTTCATGTGAAGACAAATCCATAGGAGGTTGTGGAATAAACGCTTGGTAGGCTAAATGTTCCCTCTGAGGCATTAGTTCTTTTAGAAAGGAAAACAAGAACGTTAAGTCTAGCGGACCATTAATTTCATATACATCATCTTTGTGTACCTCTAATTCTTCAAGTAAATAGCCAAGAACCTTTGAGTCAATCTCCTCGCTCACTTCTAGTCGAACAGCAGAGCCCCATTTTCTTTTTTTAAGTTCTTTTTCAATCTCTAATAAAAGATCACGAGCTCCTTCTTCATGTATCGTCATATCTGCATTCCGTGTAATACGGAAAGGGCAGGTAGACAGAACCTCAAAGCCGTTAAAAACAAGTGAAATTTGTTCTTGTATCACATCCTCAAGCAAAATGTAAAAGTTTCTTCCATCCTCTGAAGGGAGACGAACATATCGTTTCAATACAGAAGGTACTTGAACAATCGCTACCTTTGACTGAGGGAGCTTTTCAACATGATTGGCATTTTTGTCTTTTAAAATAACCACAATATTTAAGCTTTTATTTAAAAGCATAGGAAAAGGTCGATAAGCATCAACTGCCATTGGTGTAAGAACCGGATAGATTTGTTCTTCAAAATATGTTCTCACATACTCTTTTTGACGACCGTTTAACTCTTCTTTCTTTATTAAAAAGACGCCCTCTTTTTGCAATGAAGACATAATTTCCATAGTAAACGTTTCATTTTGCAATTGAACTAACTCATGATTCTTTTCACTGATTGTTTCGAGTTGTTGTTTCGGTGTCAAGCCTGCTTTATTTTCGGGTTTATAAAAATTTGCCTTGACTTGATCTTTGAGACCAGCCACTCTAACCATAAAAAACTCATCTAAATTACTACTAAAAATGGCTAAAAACTTCATTTTTTCAAGAAGGGGATTATGCTCGTCTAATGCTTCCTCCAACACTCTTTCATTAAAAGCAAGCCAACTTAATTCTCTATTATTATAATATTCTGGTAAAGAAAAATCATATAGATTGATAGGAGTAAGTTTTTCCGTTTCCATTTTTTCACCTTCTTTATCAAATTGGGATTAACTCCATTGATATTCCAAGAATGCTAAGTAGTGATAACATCGAGAGTAATACTACATTTCAGAAACTTCTCTAAATGACGTTTTTGTTTTTCGAATTGGTATTTTTCCGCCAATAAATCCCCCTTGGTGTAAATGGTTAAAAGCATGTCGCCTTCCAGTGTTTTCTTGATACACAAGTCCTTAACAACATTTCGTTTGGTGGCATTTAAACTATAAGCTGTTTTTAATATAGGTCCATACCCTTTTAATTTTTTTATTTCATCTTTCTCAAACCATTTTTCAAACGGCTCTAAATATTGTTTTAAAGTGGACTTATTTTTAAAAGAGGATAATAATGCAAGTTGTACTCTTTTTTTATGAGAAAAACCGTTAATGCTTCTATTGGCTAAGATATAGAAAGTATGCTGTGAGCTTGAATCAGAATCAATATACTCGCCTAAGTAATATAAAAATGCTGCTCTTTGAAGGATGTTACTGTCTTCTTCATCCCAGTCCCAATATCCTTCTTTTGCAAGTTCTTCCCACAGTTTTCTTGTTAAAAAAACCATTTGCTCACCGTGTTTGTAATCTAAACTATATTCATATGCCAGCTCCTTTATACTAGATTCCTCGATTTTATCATTTGAAATATTGTCTTCATTTTCTTCAATTAATAGTCCATCACGAAGTCCGTTTCGACTGAATAAAAAACTGGTTGCGCTACTATATGAAAAAAGTTGATAAAAAACTTCAATGGCTGGAATAATAATGTCTGCTCGATCTCTTGTCAAACCTTCTATTTTTTCAATTTCGTCATAAGTGAGCGAGCATATCTCATCTCTAATCGTTCCAATATCTTCAAGATTCATCTCGTATTGATGTACACCAGCAATGGGATAATTCTTTTTTTGCTGATCAATTTGGGCTACATTTCTAGCACTTCCACCGATGGCCACTATTTTCACATTAGCGTCCCTCAACCATGGAAGTTGATTAAATTGTGAAATCAAAAAATCTTGAAGACATTCTCTTTCTGAGTGCCCAATCTGGTTACCTTTAATAAACTGATGTTTTAATGAAACAACCCCAAAGGGATAACTATGTGTATGAACGAGCACTTTGTCTTTAAAATATGTAATTTCAGTACTCCCTCCACCAATGTCAATACTAATTCCCTCGACCATAGAAGTAGAATGGACGGCTGCTTTAAATCCAAAATAAGCCTCCTCTTCCTCTGAAAGAATTTCAATAGTGAAACCCGTCTTCCTTCTTATTTCTTTCACAATTTCATCAGCGTTCACGGCTTGACGTATAGTTGCAGTAGCCACACAACGGACTGTTTCTACTCCATGAAATTGAATGACATCCTTAAAACTGAATAAAATAGATATGAGAACCGATTTCCCTTTTTCCGTTAAGTTGTTTTGTTCGTCTAAGTAGGTTCTGAGGCGAGCCACAGCTTTCACATTCTCTTTTTCTTTTAGGCTGCCATTTGGACTATATTCATAAATCACTAATCTGATAGTATTTGACCCAATATCTACAATTGCTGATTTATTCAACTCTCATCATCCTATTTTTGTATTTTCCATCTTTTCTTCAGGTTGTTTTCGCATCTGTCCATAAATCTCGTTATGGGTAGACTTCCGGGTTCCCTTCAAAATCATTTTTTACACACGATGAGTGAAAAAAAGAGAAATTCTATTCTTTCTTCAGGACACAGCCACAAAGTATCACAATAGAGACTTTCATAAAAACTAAAATGCGTTTTCTACCAAAGATAGACCACGCTTTAGCTGTAAAGATGCTGTAGCCATTAAGTTTTCAAAATGGCTTTACAAACCGATGTTTACTTTTACTATACCCCGATTTCCGAGGATTAAAAAAGGCTTTTCCACGAATCTTTTTTTATTATCAGAAAAATGGTATAATAGGTAATGATAATTTGAGAAAGGAGTCAACAATTTGAAAAATTCTGATTTAATTCCCCATACTAAATCACAAACAAAACTAATGATTGCACAGTCTATTTTCACGGTCAATCGACATGCAAAAACCGCTCCTAATCCTAAATTTTTATATGCATTAAAAAAACAAGCTATTCATAAAATGCTTAAAGAAGGCTGCGCCTCGAAAATTGGTCTCCACTTCTCTCAGAACCCTAAATTCAGTCGCCAACAATCTGATGTTTTAGTAAGATGTGGCGAGTATACTTTTCACATTCCTCCTTCTAAAGAAGATTTCAATTCATTGCCTCATTTAGGCCATCTTGATGAGCACACTCGAAATCCAAAATGTCGTATGAGTCTAACTGATGCTAAAAAGACCCTACAAAATTATACAGGATTGAAGGAAGAAACCACTCATATTCCACGGGCGAACAAAGGTTACGAAAAACCTATTTTCAAAAAATTAGGCGATAGCTTTTTTTAAAAAGTTCTTTTTATTAGCTTTGTTGATTCTGTCACAAAGAATAAACTAGCAGTAAGGTTTTCTCGCTAGAACAGGGGCACGATGTCATATCAGCAAAGGAATTTACTCCTTTGCGAAAACCGCCAAATAATAAAAGGAGTGTGCAAGTAAAAAACTATGTACACTCCTTTTTTATTTAATTTACTTTTCGAATTGCTATTCAACCTAGTGATTGAATAGATTTCTGTACATTTTTCCATCCCACACCTATCTCTTAATCCTGAATATCGTGATTATCTCATATTTTAAGCATTACCAGCAAAAGGGATACGAAATCACGTTTATTTACAATATTAATTCATCAATTTTCAAGACTAATCTCTCGATCTCTGGTTTACTGATTTGTTCTTGCGCCCCCACTATTTCCCCTTTGTGGCGAAGGTCCTCTGTAATTAATGATGAAAAAATGATGATTGGTAATTTTGCTAAATCATTATTTTCTTTTATTCTCTTTGTCAAATGATGACCATCCATTTGCGGCATTTCGATATCTGTAATGACAATTTGGACTTTCTCAGCAATATCTCCAGGTTCTGAAGTACGAGATTCTAAATAATTGAGTGCATCTTGACCGTTTTCAAAAAACTCAAGATTCATATATCCCGCTTCATTAAGAGTGTCGTGAAGTAATTTCCTTAGCAAAGGGGAATCTTCAGCTATTACCAATTTTTTATTTGATCGTTCACGAGATCCTAGTTTTTTCACTTGATTTATATGTATACCTGACTCAGGATTGATTTCTACTAAAATACTTTCAAAATCTAATAACAGAATCATCTCCTCATTTTGATTGACTACACCAATTATTTTCGTATTTCCAGCATGGTACATATCAGATGGTTTCTCAATATCTTTCCAAGAAATTCGATGGATTTGAGTGACATTATGAACATGAAACACCACTTTTTGTTGATTGAATTGTGCAACAATATATTTTTGTTGTTCTTGCTTTTCAGCTCTCTCTAACCCAAGAACCTTTTCCATATCAATGACCGGAAGAACCTCGCCTCGCAATTGTATAATTCCTTCAACGTACGAATGTGAATGAGGAATTTTTGTTACCGGCAACGGCTGGATAATTTCTTTCACTTTAATAACATTGATACCAAATTTATTATCATTCACTTCAAATTCAACAATTTCTAATTCGTTCGTGCCAGATTCTAGGAGAATTCCTTTATCATGAGACATTTATTTTCCCTACTTTCTCTCTAATTTCTTATAATATAGCACGTATTGACAGCACTATAGACATCTTTTCTGGTATTAATAAAAAAAACAAACAATCAGATCTGTTTCTTCCCTGAAGAAGTGTGTTATTACTGGTCTTAAAAATGCACTTAAATTTGTGCAAAAAAGGAAAGAGTCAGCCGTTGAATTCGCCCACTCAAATATGAAAAACACCTTAAACCCTTCTTTTTCACAGTACTTATTCAGCAACTAAAGCAACATCATTTGTGAAAACAACCAGTTTTCACAATCACTTTTTTTACATTAAAGCTTAATAGACCTTCTTTTTTGTTTCCTTGAGCGACCAAATCGTAGCCAGCCCACTTTCATAAATAAACTAAACATTAAAATGGCAATTCCTATCATTAAGCCCCAAACAAAAAAATACCCATACCGTGTATTTAATTCAGGCATATAGACAAAGTTCATCCCATAAACCCCTACAATAAAAGTAAGAGGCATAAAAATGGTCGTCATAACAGTTAAAGTCATCATAATATTGTTCATTTTGTCTGAATTAATTGATAAATAGTTATCACGAATATCCGAAGAAAATTCTCGATAGGATTCTACCATCTCCACCAGTTTGATAAGGTGATCATAAACATCATTAAAATATAATTCTTCATCTTTTAAAAAACGAAGACGTTCAGAATTTAATATTCGGTAAACTAAATCTCTCATCGGAATAAGGGAGCGGCGAAGCTTAGACATTTCATGACGTACATCAAATAAATCATCCATTAAGTCATATGAGGCATTTTCATCAGTATGATCTTCTATCGCATTTAGACGATCCTCTATTTTGTAAACAGGCGAAAAATAATCATCTACCAACTTATCAATGATTGAATGCATAATGTTATATGGAGAGTATTTGTAAACTTCATGTTCTAATTGATTCCATAGATTGCTTACTTCATTTACTGGCTTTTTATGAAATGTGACGATAAATCGTTCGTTAACAAATATATTCACTTCAAATGCACCTAATGTTGATTGATTCACTCCATGTAGCAATAAGAAATTATACTGATCGTAAAAATCGATTTTCGGTCGTGGACTAAAATCTTCGATACAGTCTTCAATCGCTAAAGGGTGAAATTGAAAAAAGCGAGACAATTCTTTTATCTCTTGAGTTGTAGGAGAGGTAAAATCAACCCAATACCATGCTACATCCTCATCATTGACGGCATGTAACGGGACCTCCTTTATTGCCTTACCGTTCTTTTTGATTACACAAGTTCTAATCATTTTTTATTTATCTCCTTAATGGAAGGTTAATTATATTTATCCCATCTCTTCTCCTCTTAACCCTGTTTACGTTAAAATAGTACTAATGATCTTTGAAAGGATGAATTTAATGGAACACCTTATCAACTCACAAGTTCAATCAATCGAACTTTCCGGTATTCGCCAATTCTTTAATCTCGTTGCAAATATGGAGGGTATGATCTCTTTTTCAATTGGACAACCAGACTTCCCCACACCTGAAGAAGTGAAGGCCGCTGGAATTTCTGCCATTCAAAATAATGATACTACCTATACGCATAACGCTGGATACTTAGACTTAAGAAATAAAGCAGTTGATTATTTTTGTGACAAATACCAGCTTAACTATTCTCCTGATGAAATCATTGTCACATCAGGAGCCTCACAAGCAATAGACGCTAGTTTTCGAACAATTTTGTCGCCTGGTACGGAAGTGGTTCTCCCAGGACCCGTCTATCCAGGTTATGAGCCTTTAATCCGATTATGCGAAGCAACGCCTGTTTACGTAGATACAAGTAAACATTCATTTAAATTAACAGCATCATTAATTGAAAAATCCTTAACAGAGAAAACTCGCTGTGTAGTTCTTCCTTATCCTTCTAACCCAACCGGAGTGAGTCTATCTAGACAAGAATTAATAGACATAGCAGACTTATTGAAAGGGCGTGATATCTTTATTTTGGCAGATGAAATATATAGTACGCTATCTTATGATACTGCTCATGTATCCATTGCTTCGTTTTTGAAGGAACAGACCATTGTCATTAATGGGTTATCAAAATCACATAGTATGACCGGTTGGCGAATTGGTTTCGTTTTAGCACCAGAAAAGATCACTAAACATATTCTAAAAGTTCATCAGTACAATGTTTCGTGTGCGTCATCAATTTCTCAAAAAGCAGCATTGAAGGCTTTATCCTCAAATCAAGCTGACAGTCACCAGATGCGAAACACGTATCGCTTGCGTCGTGATTATGTTTATCAGCGATTAATTGACATGGAACTTGAGACGATATTACCCGATGGTGCTTTTTATTTTTTCGTAAAAATACCAGCCTTCCTTGAACTAAACTCATTGCAGTTTTCATTACAACTTGCTCGGGAGGCAAAAGTTGCCGTTGTCCCGGGAAGTGCCTTTCCTCAGTACGGGGAGGGATATTTCCGTTTAAGTTTTGCTTGTTCAATGGAATCCTTAGAAGAAGGTCTCAACCGGCTACACGACTTCTTAAACAAATTAAAGCAGTGAGTATATACCTCACTGCTTTAATTTACCATCTCACTCTTGCGTTTATTTTTACTATTCGATAGAAACATTTGGTATTCTAGACACCATCAGAGTAGTAATAACAAAAATTTCATGATAATAATTCATCTCATTTTCATTAGAGGAATACATTTCCACTAATTGGATCATTTATATTACGGATTATCAATCATTCTTTTCCCCAAAATTTATAGAGAGCCTGAGTTCCACTATTTTCTTCTCCCTGATTCGAAAGGTCTTCATAAAGTTCGATTGCTAATGATAATCCTGGCAGTTCAATATCCATCATTTTGATTTCATACAGAGCGATTCGCAAATCTTTCAAAAAATGTTTAATATAAAATCCTGGTTCAAAATCCTGATTCAGTATTCTTGGGGCTAAATTCGATAATGACCAACTTCCAGCTGCACCCGTAGAGATACTTTCAAGCACTCTATCTAAGTCTAAACCCGCTTTGTTTCCGTACACTAATGCCTCGCAAACACCTATCATATTAGTACAAATAGCAATTTGGTTACACATTTTCGTGTGTTGACCAGCACCAGCCGAACCTTGATAGATAATCTTTTCTCCCATTTCAGTAAGAATGGGTAAAATTTGGCGAAATACCTCTTCCTCTCCACCAACCATAATAGAGAGTGTCCCTTTTCTAGCTCCTATATCTCCACCCGAAACAGGAGCATCTACTATATGTATCCCATACTTTTCACCTTCTGTATAAAGCTTTTTAGCAAGGGCAGGCTCTGATGTGGTCATATCAATAAACACTTGACCCCTTCTACCATTAGGAATGAGACCATTTTCACTTAAATAGATTTCGCGCACATCCGTAGGGAATCCAAGCATCGTAATAACAACATCGGCCACTTCAACCACTTGATTGGGAGTTTCAGCCCATTCCGCTCCCTCTTCTAGAATATGAACAGCTTTCACTTTTGTTCGAGTAAATACGGTCACTGAATAATCCGCTTTTAATAAATTCCTAGCCATACTTGTTCCCATCACACCAAGACCAATAAACCCAATTTTCACCTTCATAAAAACAATCCTTCCTGACTAATGAAATGACAAAGCATAATACTAAGTTGTGGCAGGCAAATGTTCGACCGCTATATAGACCTTATCTTAGTCGTTTATTCTGCTTTATTATACACCAAAAAAGAACCTGATATCTCAGGTTCAACAGAAGGAAAAAGGGGGGATTCGTGAAAATCTCCAATTTTATGCTTAATTATAGAATACCCTCTTTTTCTCTTCCTAAACCGAATAAATCATTAATTATTTCTTTTATGTCTAGGATCTTTATATCCCGCTTTACTCAAAGCTCCGAAAATCATTTCGTCTGTTTTTGATGGAAATCAACAGTGAATGAAAGACTTAGTCAAAAATCAGATGAAAGAGCCACAATGTATACGAAAAGAACCTTGTGGTAAAAGCAACAAAGTTTCGGTAAAGGCCCAAAAAGTAAGACCGACTGGATCTAGTCCATTCGGCCTTAACTTTCCATGTTCAGCTCTTAATATTCCTAATCGAATATTTAGGTTATTATTACACCATTTCAAGCACACGTTTAACTTCAGCAATCACTTCGTCATTAGTATGCATTTGTAACGCATTCTGAGCCAAAGCTTCCATTTCCACTTTAGAAAGATCACGTAGTTGTGAGCGAGCTTTTAAAATAGAAGTTGCACTCATAGAGAATTCATCTAATCCGAGACCAAGTAGAAGTGGTATGGCAATTTCATCGCCAGCCATTTCTCCACACATTCCAGTCCATTTCCCCTCTTTATGAGCAGCGTCAATGACCATTTTCACTAAACGAAGAATAGCTGGGTTGTATGGTTGATATAAATAAGATATACGCTCATTCATTCGGTCAGCAGCCATCGTGTATTGGATTAAATCATTGGTACCTATGCTGAAAAAATCGACTTCTTTAGCAAAGAGATCTGCCATTACAGCAGTAGATGGTATTTCTACCATAATGCCTACTTCGATTGCTTCTGCAACTTGAACCCCTTCAGATACCAATTTTTGTTGTTCCTCTTGCAGAATTCCTTTTGCTTGTCTAAATTCATCTAAGTTTGAAATCATTGGGAACATGATTTTAAGATTCCCATAAATACTTGCGCGTAACAAAGCTCTTAGCTGTGTACGGAATATATCTTGTTGATCTAAACATAAACGAATGGCACGATAGCCTAAGAAAGGATTCATCTCATGTGGTAAATTTAGATAAGAGAGTTCTTTATCTCCACCAATATCTAACGTTCTGACCACAACCGGTTTTCCTGCCATGCCTTCGAGAACAGCCTTGTAGGATTCAAATTGTTCGTCTTCTGTTGGTAGCTCTTCACGACCCATGTAGAGAAATTCAGTTCTATACAAACCAACAGCTTCTCCACCGTTGTTTTGAACTCCTTCTAAGTCATTCGGTGTACCAATATTTGCTGCAAGTTCAACATGATGACCGTCAGCAGTAATAGTCTTTTCATTGACCAGCTTCGCCCACTCTGCTTTTTGTCCTTCATATACTTCGTTCATCTCTTCATATTTTGAAACAATTTCAGCCGTCGGGTTGATATGTACTTCCCCATTTAAACCATCGATGATAATGATGTCTCCATTTTGGATTTCAGAGGTTGCGTTTTTTGTTCCAACTACGGCTGGAATTTCCAATGAACGAGCCATGATAGCAGAGTGAGATGTTCGTCCACCGATATCCGTTGTAAACCCTTTTACAAATTTTTTGTTTAATTGAGCGGTATCCGATGGTGTTAAATCTTGTGCAACAACAATCACTTCTTCGGAAATCATGCTTGGATTGACAATCTGAACGCCCAATAAGTGAGAGAGAACACGCTTCGTCACATCACGAATATCTGCAGCACGTTCTTTCATGTATTCATTATCCATGCTTTCAAACATAGATATAAACATATCTGCTGTTTCCTTCAATGAACTTTCCGCGTTCATACTTTGGCTTTTAATTTGATCTTCAATCGGTCCAATCAACTCTGGGTCACTTAAGACGAGCAAGTGTGCTTCAAAGATTGCTGCTTTATCCTCTCCAAGATCAATTCTAGCAGCCTCTTTGATGGCTTCTAGCTCTGATTTTGAGGTGGATATAGCTTCTTGAAATCGAGCAACCTCATTTGTTGGGTTTTCAACTGTCTTTTTTTCAAAAGATAGATTTGGCTCGACTAGACGATATGCTTTAGCTATTGCTATCCCGCTAGAAGCGGCAATTCCTTTTAAAACTGTTGACATTACTCTGCCAAACCTTCTTTGCGCAACGTCTCATCTAGACTATTTAATGCCTCCTGCTCATCATTTCCTTCAGTAATAATTGTGATTTCTCCGCCTTTTCCAACCCCAAGAGACATAACACCCATAATGGATTTCAAGTTTACTTTTTTGCCTTTATACTCTAAGTGAACTTCAGAATCAAACTTACTTGCAGTTTGAACTAATAGTGTTGCGGGACGTGCATGAATGCCTGTATCAGCTGTAATTGTAAATTGTTTTTGAGTCATATTAAATATCTCTCCTTTTTTATCCTTCACTACGTCATGTAAATTAAAAAAGCGACTCTACACTCTCTTCATTAATCTGACTTTGTGAAGTACTTTTCAATTAAAAACAATATCATGCTTTTATCTGTTATTCAATTAGAAAACCCGCTTTTTTTTAGTATTTCGCAAAGTTGTCATCTTATGTTTACATATTTCACTTTTGTAATCGCTTACTTTTCTATTCCCCATATATTTGACTACTCAATAAGAAAAGCGCAAGGCGCCCGCTTATCAGCGACAAGCATAAGACGAGCCGACTGAAAGGTCGCCCTTTGACCTTTTGGGCGGATTGGCTTATGACCGTAGAGCTGATGGCGCCTGGAGCTAGACACTCATCTAACTCCAAAATTTTTATACTTTCTTATCTTTACAAAAAAGTATAGCGCATTCGCTACACCTTTTTTGTTACCTTCAAATTGAGGTTGATAAGATTGGAGCAAATTTTTGATTTGGTGATAGCTCCTTTTAATACCGCATGATGATCTTCACTTACATGCGTGTATACATTGACTAAATCACACAAACATCGCGACATCAGCTCAAGTGCATACTTTAATTGTTCTTGTGTTGCAGGATGGTCTTCTTTTACAAGTACTTCGATCACATCTAGGGCTGAGCTTTTTATTCTTAAAGCCTGTTCAATCTCACTCTTCACTTCTTCCACCCCTTGCTTTCTTTTATCTAGTAATTAATATGAGTGGAATTACTAGAGTAGAACAAAAAGGGGAACTATTTTTCCGTGACTCTCTTGTTAATGAACATTGAAGAGAGTCATTGAGAAACGATTGAAACTCTACCATCATTAGACACTAGAATCATGCCAACACGTAAATAAACTCGTGATATTCATCCAACGACGGTCGATAAATTTTGGCTCCTCGTCATTTACAGTGATTATATAGAGAAAATCCAACTCTCTTTTTCTCAAAACCTAAAAACCGGACAAGGGAATGAGTTCAGTTGTGAGCGAAGTATGGCTCCGCACTGTTACTCATTCTTTTTATTTGAATGC